>JAIUNH010000094.1 GCA_020161965.1 Pseudomonadota bacterium | reverse complement strand
GGACGGCAGCTATTACCCGCATGTCGCGCTGTTCGCAGGGCGTCGCGTCTACTCGCCGCAAGGCAAGCCGGGCGACGCCAACAAAGCGGTGATCCAAGCGCTGGATGCCGGCGGCAAGCTGCTCGCCGTCGCCTATATCCAGCATTCCTATCCGCATTCCTGGCGCTCGAAAGCGCCGCTGATCTTCCGCAACACGCCGCAATGGTTCATCTCCATGACGGCGAACGATCTGCGCCAGAAAGCGCTCGACGCGATCTCGGCGACCGATTGGTTCCCGGCTTCGGGCGAAAACCGCATCCGGTCGATGATCGAAACGCGCCCCGATTGGTGCATCTCGCGCCAGCGCGCCTGGGGCGTGCCCATCGCCGTGTTCGTGGAAAAGAAAACCGGCCAGCTGCTGCGCGACGAGGCGGTGTTCGAGCGTATCGCCCAGGCTTTCGCGGCCGAGGGTGCCGATGCTTGGTATGCCTCGCCGCCGGCACGTTTCCTCGGCAACGATCGCAACCCCGACGATTACGAGCAGATCGTCGACGTGATCGACGTCTGGTTCGATTCCGGATCGACCCACGCGTTCACGCTGGAAGAACCCGGCAAGGCCGTCGGCTGGAACCTGCAATGGCCGGCGTCGCTCTATCTCGAAGGCTCCGACCAGCATCGCGGCTGGTTCCATTCCTCGCTGCTCGAAGCTTGCGGGACGCGCGGTCGCGCACCCTACGAGGCCGTGCTGACCCACGGCTTCGTGCTCGACGAGCAGGGCCGCAAAATGTCGAAGTCGCTGGGCAATGTGACGGCACCCCAGCAAGTCATCGAGCAATACGGCGCGGATATTCTGCGCTTGTGGGTCGTCGCGTCGGATTATTCGGAAGACCTTCGCATCGGGCCGGAAATCCTGAAGCAGCAGGCAGAGTATTACCGCCGCCTGCGCAACACGCTGCGCTATCTGCTCGGCGCGTTGGAAGGCTACGACGCCAAGGAAAACGTGCCGGTCGCGCAATTGCCCGAGCTCGAGCGCTATGTGCTGCACAAGCTGCGCGATCTGGACCTGCTGCTGCGCGAATGCTTGGCGACGCACGACTTCACGCGCTTCTACGTGGCGCTCCATAATTTCTGCGCGGTCGATCTGTCGGCCTTCTATTTCGACGTGCGCAAGGACGCGCTTTATTGCGACGCGCCGGACAGCTTGCGCCGGCGTGCCACACGCACCGTGATGGCCTTCGCCTTCGATTGCCTGGTGAAGTGGCTCGCCCCCGTGCTGTGCTTCACGGCCGAGGAAGCGTGGCTTGCCCGAAATCCGGGCGACGACGAATCCGTCCATCTCCAGCTTTTCCCGGACACGCCTTCGGCTTGGGCCGATGCGGCGCTGGCGGAGAAGTGGGAGAAGATCCGCGAGCTTCGCCGCGTCGTCACCGGTGCGATCGAGCTGGCGCGCGCCGACAAAAAGATCGGCGCCTCGCTGCAGGCCGATCCGACGATCCATCTGGCCGACAAGGCGCTTTATGCTTCGCTGCCCAAGGAGATCTGGGACGAATTGCTGATCGTCTCCGACCACAAGGTCGCGGACGGTGCGGGGCCGGAAGGCGCGTTCCGCTTGAATGAAGTGCCCGGTGTCGCCGCCAGCGTGGGCGTCGCCGACGGGCATAAATGCGAGCGTTGCTGGCGCGTGCTGCCGGAAGTCGGCAGCGTCGCGAAGCATCCGCGCATTTGCGTGCGCTGCGCCGACGCGGTGGATCGCGCTTGAACAGCCGTTCCGAAAACCTGAAGCGTGGAATGGCGTTGGCGGCGTCGGTTCTGATCCTCGACCAGGCGGTGAAATACGTCATGTATCTCTACCTCATCGCCGGGTTCCGCCCGTCGGTGGAGGTGGCGCCGTTCTTCAATCTGGTTGTCGTGTGGAATTACGGCGTCAGTTTCGGCTTGTTCAATTCCGGCTCGTCGGAGGCGTCGTTTATCTTCGTGGGCCTCGCCGCCGCGATCGTGATCGGGCTTGGCGTGTGGCTCGCCCGCGCCGAGACGCAAGTAATTCTACTCGGTCTGGGGCTGGTGATCGGCGGGGCGATCGGCAATGTCGTGGATCGCCTGCGCTACGGCGCGGTGTTCGATTTCCTTGATTTTCATGCCTTTGGCTGGCATTGGCCCGCTTTCAACGTGGCCGACGCGGCGATTACCATCGGCGTGGCCTGCCTGTTTTGGGATGCTTTTACGGCCGGCGACAAATCGGGTAAAATAACCGGATGAAAACGCGATCGATCCCGTCTCGCTTCGTCCTCGCCGCCGCCGGCCTTTGCGCCGCGCTGACGTTGGGTGCGTGCGCCGACACGCGCAAAGCCATCGGCTGGGACAAGGTTTCGCCCGACGAATTCAACGTCGTCACCCGCGCGCCGCTGACCCTGCCGCCCGATTTCGGCCTGCGTCCGCCCGCCCCCGGCTCGGCGCGCCCGCAAGAACAATCGCCCACCGAGCAGGCGCGCGTCGCCGTGTTCGGCAACTCCGCCGCCGCGCGCAACGCGGCCGCCGGACAGCAAGGCCCGGGCTCGAGCGGCGAGAACGCGCTGGTCGCGAAGGCCGGCGGCGACAAGGTCGACGGCAATATCCGCGAACAGCTCGACCGCGAAACCTCGCAGCTCGCCGAGGCCGATCGCAGCTTCGTCGATCGGCTGATGTTCTGGCGCGCCAATAATCCGGGCCAGGGCGAACAGCTCGACGCGCAGCGCGAATCCCAGCGTCTGCGCGAAGCCGCCGCAACCGGCCGCCCGGCATCGGATGGCAGCGTCGCCACGGTGCGCAAGCGCCAGCGCGGCTGGCTCGAGGGGATTTTCTGAGCCGCTTCCTCGCCGCACTCGGAATCGTCGCGAGCCTGATCGCGGGCGCCGCGGCGCATGCGCAAGTCTTCGAGCCCAAGACCTTCGATCTTTCCAACGGCCTGAAGGTCGTGGTGATCGAAAATAGCCGTGCACCCGTGGTCACGCAGATGGTCTGGTACAAGACCGGTGCGGCCGACGAGGTGCAAGGTACATCGGGCATCGCGCATTTCCTCGAACATCTGATGTTCAAGGGCACGCCATCCGTGCCGCCGGGCGATTTTAGCCGCATCGTCGCGCGCTTCGGCGGGCGCGACAACGCCTTCACCAGCCACGACTACACCGCCTATTTCCAGACCGTCGCCAGCGACCGGCTGGAAGACATGATGCGCATCGAAGCCGATCGCATGGCCAATCTGGTGCTCGCCGACGCGCAAGTGCTGCCCGAGCGCGACGTGATCGTCGAGGAGCGCCGCCAAGTCGTCGATCAGCGCCCGTCGTCGCGTTTGCGCGAACAATTGATGGCGTCGCTTTTCGTCAATCATCCCTATGGCCGCCCGGTCATCGGCTGGGAACACGAGATGCAGGCGCTGACGCGCCAAAACGCGCTCGACTGGTACGGCAAATGGTACGCACCCAACAACGCGATGCTGATCGTCGCGGGCGACGTGAAGGCCGATCAGGTGAAAGCGCTGGCCGAACGCTATTACGGCCCGGTCGCGCGTAAAGCCGTGCCCGAACGGGCGCGCCCGCAGGAACCGCCTTCCATCGCCGCCAAGCGCGTGGAACTCAAAGATTCGCGCGTGCGCCAGCCTTCCTGGTCGCGCGCCTGGCATGCGCCGTCGCATAATCGCGACCTGCCGAACGTGCTGGACCGCGACGCGATCGATGCGCTGGAGATCGCGGCCGAGATTCTGGGCGGCGGGCCGACCAGCTTACTGGTGCGTGCGCTCGTCCACGACAAGCCGCTCGCCTCGGGCATCGGCGCCGCTTACGACGGCTCGGCGTTCGATCTGTCGTCCTTCTGGATTTTCGCGAGCCCGCGCGACGGTACCTCGCCCGCCGAACTCGAAACCGCGATCGAAGCGACGTTGCGCGACATTCTGCGCGACGGTCTTCCGGCCGAGGAAGTGGAACGCGCCAAAGCCCGCACGCTCGACCAAGCCATCTTCGCGCGCGACGGCGTGCAAGCAGCCCCGCGCGCCTTCGGCATCGCCTTCACCACCGGCAAGGATGTCGCCTGGGTCGAATCCTGGCCCGCGCGTATCGCCGCCGTGACGCCCGAACGCGTCAACGCCGCCTTGCGCGCGATCCTGTCGCAAGACGGCCATACGACCGGGCTGCTGCTGCCCAAGCCGGGTTCGTGATGCGCAAGCTGCTGCTGATCGCTTTTCTGTTTGTTTTCGCCGCGATGCCGGCGCGCGCCCAGAATATCGAGGAAGTGCGCAGCCCCGGCGGCATCGTCGCGTGGCTGATCCGGGATCCGGGCTTGCCGGTATTGGCCCTCGAGTTTTCCTGGCGCGGTGGTACTGCCGCTGACCCAGCCGACAAGCTCGGCCTCGCCGCGATGACCGCAGATTTGCTGACATCCGGTGCGGGCGATCTCGACCAGCAAGGCTTCGCGCGCGAGCTCGAAGATCGTTCGATCACGCTCGGCTTCTCGGCCGGCACCGACACGCTGCAAGGCGGATTGCGCCTGCTGGCGCGCGACGCGGATCGCGGGGCCGATCTGCTGGCGTCGGCGCTGACCAAGCCGAGATTCGATCCGCGCGATGTGGAGCGCGTGCGTGCGCGCATCGTGCAAGGCATTGCGCAGGAAGACGCCAATCCGCAAACCTTGGCGCGGCGCGCCTTTGCAAAGGCGGCGCTGGGCGATCATCCTTATGCGCGCCAATCGCGGGGTACGGCCGACACGGTACGCGCCATCACGATCGACGATCTGCGCGGCCAGTTGGCCAAGCGTTACGCGCGCGACAATCTGGTCGTCGCGGCGGTGGGCGACGTCACGCCCGAACGCCTGGGCCAATTGCTCGACCGCGCCTTCGGCGCGCTGCCCGCGAAATCCGAAACGATCGAGATCCCGCGCATCGAAATCACCAGCCCGGCGCGCACGCTGGTCATCCGCCGGCCGGGCACGCAGACTTTCGCGATTTTCGGCCAGCAAGGAATCGAACGCGACGATCCGGATTTCTTCGCGGCGGCGCTCGTCAACTACGTGCTCGGCGGCGGCGGGTTTAATTCTCGTTTAATGCTCAGTGTGCGCGAGCGCGAAGGCCTGACCTATGGCGTGGGCACGGGCCTCGCCGTGTTCGACCGCGCGGCGATCGTGCAGGGGAGTTTTTCCAGCGAGAACGGGCGCATCGCCCGTGCACTCGAACTCGTGCGCGCCGATTGGGCGCGCATGGGCGCGGAAGGTCCGACCGACGCCGAATTGCAAGGCGCCAAGGACTATCTCAACGGGTCCTTCCCGCTGCAATTCGACCGTTCCGACCGCATCGCGCGACTTTTGGTCGCGGCGCGACTCGACGGGCGCGGCCGCGACTGGTTCGACGAACGCAAGCGACGCATCGATTCCGTGACGCTGGACCAAGCGCGCCGCGCCGCACGCCGCCTCTACGATCCCGCCAAAATGATCGTGGTGCTGGCGGGCGAGCCGCAAGGTATTCAGGCCTCGGAATAGGGCCGACTCCTCCCTATATTGAAGGGGTACGATAGTCCCCTGTCCGATTCCGGTGCGCATATGACCCATTCCCTGCCCTATCATCAGGACCTTCGCCATTGCTTCGATCTGGTCGAAGGTTTCGACCGTCAAGTTCTCGAAACTTGGCTCGACCAGACGCGCGATACGGTCGCGGCGTTGCGCGCGGCGGTCGGCAAGGGCACTTACGCGTTCCTCGATCAGCCGGACCGCAGCGACGATCTCGCCGCCATCGAGAACGCCGCGAAGACGTTGTCGAAATTCGCGACTGTCGTGTTGCTGGGTACAGGCGGGTCGAGCCTGGGCGCGCGCGCCCTCGCCGCGTTGGCCGATGCAGGCACGGGGCTGGGCGTCAAAGGCAAGCCGCGCTTGATCGTCGCGGAGAACGTCGATCCCTTCGCCTTCGAACGCCTCGTCGCGGATCTCGATCCCAAGACCACCGGCGCGCTGATCGTTTCCAAATCCGGGGGTACTGCGGAAACGCTGTCGCAAGCGCATGCGCTTCTGCCCAAGCTCGCCGATCCGGCCGCACAGGCCATCGCATTGACCGAGCCGACCGACAACGCGCTCGCTCGCCTCGCCAAGCGCTTCAAGCTCGCCACCGTCGATCATCCGACCACATTGGGCGGTCGCTTCTCCGTGCTCTCCGCGGTGGGCTTGATTCCGGCGGCGTTGCTCGGCCTCGATATCCGCGCCCTTCGCAAAGGTGCGGCGATGGCGCGCGATGCCGCACTTGCCGATCCGCTGTCCTCCGCCCCGGCGCAAGGGGCCGCACTCGCCGCCGCGTTCAACGCGCGCGGCGTGCGCACCAGCGTGCTGTGCCCCTATGTCGACGCGCTCGCGCCCTTCGCGCAGTGGTACGCGCAATTATGGGCGGAGAGCTTGGGCAAAGGCGGCCACGGCACGACGCCGATCCGCGCGTTGGGCACCGTCGATCAGCACAGCCAATTGCAGCTTTGGCTCGACGGCCCGGCCGACAAGCTCGTCACCATCGTCGCGCGCGAAACCAAGGGGGCGGGCCCGCGCTATTCCAAGGACGCGCTAGGCGATTCCTCGCTCGACTGGCTCGAGAACCGCACGATGGGCGATCTGCTCGACGTGTCGTGGCGCGCGACGGTCGAGACGCTGGCAAGGCGCGGCCGCCCGGTGCGCGTGTTCACGTTGCCCACGCTCGACGAAGCCACACTCGGCGCGATGATGATGCATTTCATGCTCGAAACCGTCATCGCCGCGGCTTTGTTCGATGTCGAGCCTTTCGACCAGCCGGCCGTGGAAGACGGCAAGCGTCTGGCGCGCGCTTATCTGAAAGGCATGGCGTGACGATACGCCGCCTGCCGGAAACCCTCGTCAACCGCATCGCGGCCGGCGAGGTGATCGAACGGCCGGCGGCGGCCGTGAAGGAGCTTGTCGAAAACGCGATCGACGCGGGCGCCACGCGCATCGCGGTCAATCTTTCCGAAGCGGGGCGCGCCGCGATCGTCGTCACCGACGACGGCAAGGGCATGACGCCGGACGAGCTCGACCTCGCGGTCGAGCGCCACGCGACATCCAAACTGCCCGACGACGATCTGCTGGCGATCCGCACGCTGGGTTTCCGCGGCGAGGCTTTGCCCTCCATCGGCGCGGTCGCAAGGCTGACGCTGGCGAGCCGCGCACGCGACGCCAAAGATGCGTGGTCGATCGCGATCGAAGGCGGGCGCAAGGGCAAGCCCGTGCCGTCGGCGCATCCGCCGGGAACGCGCGTCGAAGTGCGCGATCTTTTCTACGCCACGCCGGCACGTCTCAAATTCCTGAAGGGCGAGCGCGCCGAGCGCGAAGCTTGCGAAGACGCCATCGCGCGCCTTGCCATGGCGCATCCCGAAATCGCGTTCGAGTTGACGTCGGATGGGCGTACGATTTTAAAACTGCCGCCCGCCCCGCGCCTCGACCGTATCGCGGCGGTCGTGGGCAAGGAGTTTCTCGGCAGCGCCGTCGACGTACTGGCGCAACGCGAGGCGGATGAAGGCCCGATCAAGCTCGACGGCCATGCGGGCCTACCGACCTATAATCGCGCGACGTCGCAGCACCAATATCTGTTCGTCAACGGCCGGCCGGTGCGCGACAAGCTGTTGGCCGGTGCGGTGCGCGGCGCCTATGCCGATTTTCTGGCGCGCGACCGGCATCCGGTGCTCGCCCTTTTCCTGACGCTGCCGACCGATCTGGTCGACGCGAACGTGCATCCGGCCAAAACCGAAGTGCGCTTCCGCGATCCAGCGCGCATACGCGGGCTGATCGTGGGTTCGTTGCGCGAGGCGTTGGATCGCGCGGGCTTCCGCGCGGCGACGTCGGTCGCGGTCGAAGCGATCGATCTGGTTCGGCCGCAAACCTTGCCGCCGCCGCAATATGCGTTCGCGGCACCCGGTGCGATCGCGCCCGATTTGTCGGAGCGCAGCTACGCCTATAACGCGCCTTTGGCGCCCAGCGCCCCGCCATCCGCACCGATGCCCGAAGCATCGACGATCGCGACGGGCAATCTGCCTCTGGGTGTCGCACGCGCGCAGGTGCACGAAACCTATATCGTCGCGCAAACCAGCGACGGCATCGTCATCGTCGATCAGCATGCGGCACATGAGCGCCTTGTTTACGAGCGCATGAAGGCGGCCCTCGCGTCGGGCGCCGTCAAACGCCAAGCGTTGCTGATCCCGGAGATCGTCGAGCTCGGCGACAAGGATTGCGCGGCGCTGCTCGCGCGCGCCGACGAGCTTGGCGAATTGGGCTTGGCCATCGAGGCGTTCGGCCCCGGCGCCATCGCTGTGCGCGAGACGCCCGCACTGCTCGGCGAGGTCGACGTGCGCGGCTTGCTGCGCGATCTCGCCGACGAAATCGCCGAACATGGCGCGGCGCTGTCGCTGAAAGAACGTCTGGGCGAAGTCTGCGGCACGATGGCCTGCCACGGCTCGGTGCGCGCGGGTCGGCGTTTGTCGGGCCCCGAAATGGATGCGTTGCTGCGCCAGATGGAAGCCACGCCGCATTCGGGCCAGTGCAATCACGGCCGCCCGACCTACGTCGAACTCAAACTCGCCGATATCGAAAAGCTGTTCGGCCGGCGCTGATTCGGGCTTGCGCCCGTTACCAAGCACATAGCTGTAAATACCAATACGCTATTGACTTTCATTCGCGTTAATTATGAGAATGACTCGCATTATTAAAAAGGCTCGAACATTCCTAAGCCTTTGGACGGAGACGCTAAAATGAAAACCCGACGCAATCTTCCGGCGGTCGGCCGCCGCGGCTTTTTGGGCGGCCTCGGCGCCACCGGCGCTTTGCTTGCCGCCCCGGCCTTGGCTGCGGGCGAGATCGAGGTTTCCGATCTCGCAGGCCGCACGGTCAAGCTGAAGGCACCCGCCAAGCGCGTGATCCTGGGCGAAGGGCGGTTGATGTACGGCTATTCCGTGCTGCAGCCCAAGGCGCCGTTCGAACGCTTGGCCGGCTGGGGCGACGACATGGTGCTCTACGATCCGGGCACCTATCGCCATTATCGCGCCAAGCACCCGAGCGGCGATGCGGTGCCGCGTTTCGGTTCGGCGGTGAATTCGGATTTCAGCGTCGAGCAAGCGATCGCGCTCAATCCCGATCTGATCCTGTTCCCGCTATCGGCCTATCAGCGCCAGATCCAGGCCGGCACGTTCGAGAAGCTGCAACGCGCGAACATCCCCGTCGCGATCGTCGATCTGCGCGAACAGTTGGCGCAGAACACGCAGCCGAGCATCGAGATCATGGGCACGCTGTTGGGCCTCGACAAGGAAGCGGCGGAGTTCAACCGCTTCTATCTGCGCGAAACGCGGCGCGTATCGTCGGCGGTGTGGAACCTGCCCGCGAACAAACGCACGACCGTGTTCATGGAACGCGCGGCGGGTATCGATCCGAATAATTGCTGCATGACCTTCGGCAACGCCA
This sequence comes from Pseudomonadota bacterium, assembly GCA_020161965.1. GTDB lineage: Bacteria > Pseudomonadota > Alphaproteobacteria > CACIAM-22H2 > CACIAM-22H2 > Tagaea. Next base: position 706 of record JAIUNH010000094.1, on the reverse strand, counting down.
ACCTCGCCGTCACGCTGCAAGATGCCGGCGGCATCAATTGGGGCTCGGCGCGCTTCCCAGGCATTGGCGGTACGGCCAGCCCCGAAGCGATTCTGACGCTCGATCCCGAAGTGATCATCGGCACGGGGGCCGATTGGGCCGAAAGCACGCCCGGCTCGCGCGGCGTGCCGTTCGGCTACGAAACCACGTCGGCCCAAGTGCAGGCGGCGCTGAAGGCGCTGGCCGACCGTCCCGGCTGGAACGCGTTGAAGGCGGTGAAGTCCAAGCGCTTCTATTCGGTCTATCACCAGTTCTATACGAGCCCGGCGCATCTGGTCGCGATGCAGGTCTTCGCGAAATGGCTCTATCCCGAGCAGTTCGCCGGCCTCGATCCCGATGCGGTCTGGCGCGAATATCACGAGCGTTATTCGCCGATCCCGCTGTCGGGCGTGTTCTGGGCGCAGCTCGCGTGAGCGACGCCGCCCTCGCCGCACCCGCACAAGCGCGCATCGCAGCGGCCGAACGCCGGCGGGGACTTGTCCTCGCCGGTGCGGCGCTCGCGGTCGTCGCCCTTATGCTCGTCGATCTGGGCACGGGGCCGGGCAATATCCCGCTTGCCGACGTGATCCGCGCGTTGATCGATCGCGATGCGGTCGAAATCCGTTTGAGCGTGATCGTGTGGGATATCCGCCTGCCCGTGGCGCTGCAAGCCGCGTTGCTCGGAGCC
>JAIUNH010000093.1 GCA_020161965.1 Pseudomonadota bacterium | reverse complement strand
GAGTTGGTGAGATACCCGCCTTCGCCGCGCGCGCCTTCGGTGATGAGGCAGCCCGAACCGTAAATGCCGGTCGGGTGGAACTGCACGAATTCCATGTCCTGCAACGGCAGGCCAGCGCGCAGCACCATGCCGCCGCCATCGCCCGTGCAGGTATGGGCCGAGGTCGCCGAGAAATAGGCGCGGCCATAGCCGCCCGTGGCGAGTACGGTCTGATGCCCGATGAAGCGATGCAGCGTGCCTTCGAGCAGATTCCACGCGAGCACGCCGCGCACCGTGCCGTCTTCGTCCTTGATCAGGTCGAGGGCGAAATACTCGATGAAGAACTCGGCGTTGTTGCGAAGGCTTTGCTGATAGAGCGTGTGCAGGATCGCGTGGCCGGTACGGTCGGCGGCGGCGCATGTGCGCTGCGCCGTGCCCTTGCCGTATTCGGTCGTCATGCCGCCGAAGGGACGCTGATAGATCTTCCCTTCCTTGGTGCGGCTGAACGGCACGCCGTAATGCTCGAGCTCGATGATCGCCGGAATCGCTTCCTTGCACATGTATTCGATCGAATCTTGGTCGCCGAGCCAGTCGGAGCCCTTGACCGTGTCGTACATGTGCCAGCGCCAATCGTCGGCGCCCATATTGCCCAGCGCCGCCGAGATGCCGCCTTGCGCGGCTACCGTATGGCTGCGCGTCGGGAAGACCTTGCTGATGCAGGCGGTCTTCAGGCCCTTCGCCGCCATGCCGAACGTGGCGCGCAAACCCGCACCGCCCGCCCCGACGACGACGACATCGTAATAATGATCGACGACCTTGTAGGCCTTGCCGCCCAGAGCGGGCGCTGAACCGTCGGGCATGGAACTAGCCTCCGAACGCGATCTTGAGAACCGAGAAAGCGGCGATGCCGCCGAACAGCCACGCGGCACCTTTGACCGCGAGCAGCAGGACGAGCTTCACGCCTTCGGCATGAACATAGTCTTCGATCACGACTTGCAGCCCGAGCTGCGCGTGATGGAATACGGCGACGATCAGCGACAGCAGCAGCACCGCCGAAATCGGCGAGGCGATCCACGCCTGCACCGCCGGCAACGGGGCGCCCGCCAGCGACACGATGCTGGCGACGAACCACAGCAGCAGCGGGATCAGCGCGATGGCGGTGACGCGTTGCGCCCACCAATGATGCGTGCCGTCCTTGGCGGAGCCGAGGCCCCGCGCGCGGCCGAGCGGGGAGCGCAGCGACGATGTGTTATCGCTCATCTTAGCGACCCCCCAACACGGCGAAGGCGACGATCCAGGCCAGCAGCGTGGCGCCGACCGCGAAGGCGATCACGGCATAAGCCGATTTTTCTGCCGTCGCGATGTCGAACCCATGGCCCGCGTCCCAGAACAGATGCCGGATGCCGTTGCCCAAATGATAGAACAGCGCCAGCGACCAGCCGAACAGCAGCACCATGCCGATCGGCGAGCCGATGAAGGCCGACACGCTGGCGAACGCCGCCGGGCCGTTGGCCGCCGCGACCAGCCAGCAGACCAGCAGCAGCGTGCCCACGCTCAACGCCACCCCGGTGGCGCGATGCGTGATCGACGACAATGCGGTCACCGGCAGGCGGTAGACTTGAAGATGCGGGGATAGCGGCCGCGGGCGTTTACCGCCGGCGGCGCGGGTCTGATCGTTGGCCATGCTCCCTCGTGCGGACGAATCCGCGTGCAAAAATCCGTATGCCCTCATGGATTTAGACCGGGTTGCTTCAAGCGTCAATCGCAGTGCGGCTGCGCAAGCCTCCGTTTCGTCCTGTGGATCGATCTGTGGATGGCGGTTGAACGGCCTGTGCGCAACGCGGACTTCCATCAACAAGATTCTGCCGGCGCGCGGGCGATTGCGATTGTCGCCCCGGGGGACGTTTTGAGACCCTTTCCCTCGGCAAGCGTGAGAGGGGAGATCCAGAGCCGCCACCCCGACGACACCCGCAACCGGCGTTGAGCTGACGCCGAGAGTCACTGGCAGACGCCCGACCCGAAAGGGCTTGGGCGCGGGGTCGAGAGGTGGGGGACGATCTTCCGGAGCTTTCCAGGCCCAAGCCGGGGTTAACCCGGCGACGGCGGGAAACTCCTTCCCGATGCGACGGTCGTCCGGTTCCCTTGAGGGGCCGGGCCACGCCAGGTCGGTCGGGGCGGCATCGGCGGTTCGCCGAGCCGTGGCTGCAGGCCCCGTGATCGGGGTCTCGACGTCCCGCAAGGGGCGGGTCGTCGGCGGAACGACGGGTGGGCGCCCTCAAGGGGACGCCGCACCGGGGCCGCCGGGGATCGCGAGGGACGCGACCTGCGTTCGCCGCAAGGCGGGCGGATCCGCAAGGATCGACGGGCGCGAGGCTCGCACGAGGCACGGGTTGGGGACGGCAGCGACGGCAATGCGACCGGGATGTCTCGAACGACGGGGTGGTGGTGCGCGCGCAGCACCTTCATCCCCTGCCGATGGAACGCGCGGGATCGGCCGGACCAGGGGCCGTTTCCGGGTGCGAAGCAGGTCCATCGGCGGCGGGTTCGAGTTCAAGGCTGCCAGGAGGCCATCGACCCAGGCGGGGGCACCCGCCAAGGCCGGTGCGACAGTCACGACCGGCGGTGCATACCGGTCCGACCAGCCTCGATTGAGGCGTCAGGGAGCCTTTTGTCCCGCCCGGACAACGGCTTGCGATCGCAAGATCGCCCCTGACGCCTCATTTTATTGCCGGGATTTTATTTCGGGATTTCGGGGGCGGAGAGGTGGTCCCGGCAGCTCGCTTGCGCGAGCCGCCGGAACCTCCATCGGAACGTCGGAGCCTTGGTTGTCCCGCCCGGACAAAACGGCGCGAATGTCAAAAAGACGGTTCGCTTTCCTGACGTCGATTTGGGTAGCACGCGGGGGGCCCCCCGCAAACGGATTTTGGCCCATTTTCTTAAGATATTGATTTTTAACGTATAAAATTGGACCGGTGGAAACGACAGACCATCCCCTCCCCCGAGTCGCGTGGGCCCCTTCAATCGCGTCGGGCGTTGATTTTGCTGCAAAAATAGCTGTCGACCCGGCGGACCTGTGGATATCACGCCCGCCCGGCCGTCCCGGGCGATTTCCTGTCAAGACATCAACTTGGCCGGGGCGACGCCCGGAATTCTAAGGTTTCTTGACGTAAAACCCGTCGCCCCAGCTGGGATGGTACGGCGTTGCCGTGGCCACCCGCACGAAGCCAAACGCGGCCAAATGGGCGTCGATCTGTGGGGCGAGCGCGCAACCTTCGTAGAGTTCTTCGAAGGCGAGTTCGCAATTGATGGCGCGCACGCGCCCGACCAGATCGGGGCAGCCACGCATCGCCATCAACTCGGCACCTTGGATGTCGAGATTGAGCAGATCGAAACGCGCGGCGCCCAAGCCAGCTTCCGCCAAAGCATCGTCGAGACGGCGCACCGGTACCTTGATCGTGCCGGTCTCGACGATCTCCGGATAGATCTCGGCATGGCGCTTGAGCTTCAACAGCGAACTCGATTGATCGAACGAGGTGAGATGGAACTCCGCCTCACCCGGCGCTTCGCCCGCCGCGAATGCGAAGATCGAAACATCCGGCCGCGACGCGAAGCGCGCGCGCAGCGCATCGGCGAGATTGGGATTGGCCTCGACGAACACGACGCGTTTCACACCCATCGCATCGTAGGTCGCGATCTCGTCGCCGCGATTGGCGCCGACATGCACCACGCCTTCGATCGCCAGCCCGTGTTCGCGACACAAAGCGGGCAGATCGAGCACGACGGGGACAGGTGCCGGCTTCTTCTTGCCGCCGAAGAGTTTTTTCCAGATCGACATGATGTCAGTTTAACCCGGGAAGCCGAGCCCTTGCAGCGCGTTGTTGGCCAGATGCAGTAGCATCGCCGCGAGCACGAAGCCTGTCATGCGCACGGTGATTCCCAGCAACACGCCAAATACGAAGACTTGGGCGAGCAGCAAGATCAGCGTCTGTGCGTCGAGTTCGATCAACGCCATCCAACCCGGCACGTTGATCGCCGCGAACAGCGCCGACGCGATCAGATTGGCGGGCCAGAAGGCGAAGCGGGCGCGCAGCGCCTTCAGCACCAAGCCGTAGAAAACGTAGACTTCGACCAGCGCCACGAAGGCGAGCCCGATCAGCGACACGTAGAATGTCATTGGCGGCAGACCGGCGGGGATCAGATGCCAATGCTCGCCCACGGCCATGCCTGCGGCACGGCTGGCGATCAGGTAAGCGATGGCGAAGACCCAGCCGAGCCAGGGCCGCGTGCCCGGACGCTGATCGGCAGCGCCACGCGGATCGATCTTTTCGACCGCCACGCACCAAGCGATCGGCAGCACCAGCCACAGCAAAAGCCGCCAGCCATCGGCGATCATCCGCGCGGCATCGACCGTTTCGGCGGCCGCGTCGGTCCACGGGATCAGCAGAATGCGGATCGTCCAGGCGGCGAAGAACACCGCCAGGAACGATGGCAACCGCCGCAACGAAACTTCAGAAATCAACGCAACGCCCGCCGCGTTCCCAATCGCCATAGCGCGTCGGCTCGGGGCCCTCGGGTCCGCCAACCTCCGGCTTCTTGGCCACTGGCTTTTTCGGATCGGCGGGGTCCGCCGGCGGCGGCACCGGCGATACGGCGTTTTTCTCGTCCATGGGACAGGGATATGCCCCCGAAGCACCGTCCCGGCAAGGCTTGAACGGGGGGCCGGTTTCGCTAAATCTCAGAGCATGAACTACACCAAGACCGCCATCCTGCTCGCCGCCATGACCGGCCTGTTCCTCGCCGTGGGTTTCGCCCTTGGCGGCGAACAGGGGATGCTGATCGCCTTCGTCGTGGCGCTGGGCATGAACCTGTTCAGCTATTGGAACGCGGACAAGATGGTCCTGCGCATGCACGGGGCGCGCGAAGTGACGCCGCAGGAGGCGCCGAACTTCCACGCGATGGTCGCGGAACTGGCCCAGCGCGCGCAATTGCCGATGCCCAAGGTCTATATCATCGACAATCCGCAGCCCAACGCCTTCGCCACAGGCCGCAATCCGGAGAATGCCGCCGTCGCCGCGACGACCGGGCTGTTCGACATTCTGGACAGCGACGAGGTCGCGGCCGTGATGGCGCACGAACTTGCGCATGTGAAGAACCGCGACACGCTGACCATGACCGTCACCGCGACGATCGCCGGCGCCATCGGCATGCTGGCGCAATTCGGCATGTTGTTCGGCGCCGGGCGCAGCAATGACGGCCGTTCGTCGGGCTTCGGCATGATCGGCATGTTGATCGCCGTCATCATCGCGCCGATGGCAGCGATGCTCGTGCAAATGGCGATCAGCCGCTCGCGCGAATACGAGGCCGATCGCATCGGCGGCGAGATCGCGGGCGATCCGCGCTTGCTGGCGCGCGCATTGGCCAAAATCTCACGCGGCGTCGAAGCGATTCCCAACGAAAGCGCCGAGCGCAATCCCGCGACCGCGCATTTGTTCATCATGAATCCGCTGACCGGGGCGGGCGTCGACAACCTGTTCTCGACGCACCCGAACCCGGCGAACCGCATCGCGGCACTAGAAGAACAGGCGCAGGCGATGGGCCTCCACGGTGCGAGCCGTGCGGCAAGCCCGGCGCGCGGGCGCAGCTCGGTGCCCTCGGCAGGACGCCGCGGACCTTGGAGCCGTTGAGTTCTTAGCGAAGCCCTTCGGGCAGCTGGGCGGTCGGCAATTCGGGCACGTAATCGGCCCGCGCGATGGCCACACCGGCGACGATCAGCAGCAACGCGACCGCCAAAGCCTGCAAGCGCCCCAAAGAGCGCGGCGGTTTAACGGACGTGCGGGCGATCATGTCGGCCACTTGGTACCCTTCCCGAAGCGGGGCATATCGATTCCCCGTTCGCAGGAATAACGCAAGAAACATTCCGCTTATTCCGCCAAGAATCTTCGCCGCCCCTTCCCTCGCCACGGCGGGTGGGGTAGTCAGACCATCCTCGTTTCTAATGGGAAGCTTTCGGGATGGGCGCCGTCGATTTCGGGATACCGCGAACCCTGGCCACACTGCTGAAATCGAAGCTGGCGCTCGCCAATTTCGTCGAAACCGGCACCTATAAGGGCGATACCGCCGCCTGGGCTTCGGGCGAGTTCGCCAAGGTCTGGACGGTCGAGGCCGATCCGGCCCTCGCCGCCGCCGCCCGCACGCGCTTCGCCGGTTCCCCGCATGTCACCGTGGTCGAAGGCGATAGCGTCGCGGGCCTTGAAAAGCTCGTGCCCACATTGCCCGGACCGGCGCTTTTTTGGCTCGATGCCCATTGGTGCGGCACCGATCAAACCGTGACGGCGGGCGAACTCGACCAATGCCCGTTGCTGCGCGAATTGACGGTGATCGCCCGTTCGCCGCACGAACACGTCATTCTGGTCGACGACGCGCGCTATTTCCTGGCCCCGCCGCCCTCGCCCAACCGGCTGGAGCAATGGCCCGATGCCGGGGCGACGGTCGCCGCCCTAAAGGACGGGCGCGCGGATCGCTTCGTCTGTGTGATCGACGACGTGTTCATCCGTGTACCCGCGACGATGAGGGCCGAACTTCAGGCCCATATCGACCGCATCACCGCGCATCGCGAGGCGCGCGCACGCAAGCGCGACGCAAGGCCGATGCGGCGCTTGAAGCGCTGGATCAAATCCCTCGGCGCTTGAACCAGGCTTTCAGCCGTTTGCGCCAGGGCCGGGTTTTGAGCCGCGATGCCGGATCGTCCTTCGCCGCGACCGACCCGAAATGCGCCCAAAACGGCCGGTCATTCCAGGTGTCGCAAGGGACAAGCGCCTTGGCGTTGAAATCCGCGACCGCTTGGCGCTGACCATCCGCCGCCAACAGCCCGGCCAAACGCCCATAGGACGAATTGCCGAAGCCCAGCACATCGGCGCGCGACAGCGCGAGCAGATCGGCGATGCGTTCATCGGCCGCGAATGTCGCGACCGGCAGCGGGTTCCACCGCGCGAAAGCCGGCAGAATCGCGTCGCGACTGTCGGACGCGATATAGAGCTTCGCGTCCGACGCTTTCGCCATTTCGCCCGCGACCCAATCGACGAACCAGTCGACCGGCACCGGCGCGAATTGCGCAATCCCGGCATGGACCGGATCGGCGAGATCGCCACGCCGAACATGCACGGCAATCAGCTTGCCGGGGATTTGCGCGCGCCACGCATCGGCCGCTTGTTCGGCGCTGAAACGCAGCAACTTGCGGAACAATTCGCGATGCGGCACCCAGCATTCGGGCAGTTCTTGGAAATACCCGTCGAAATCGACATTGGCGAACGGCGTGGGCTGCTCCCACAACGCCAAAGCCGCCGCATCTTCGAACGGGCCATAAGCGATCGTCGGCAGATCGTCGAAAGCGGGTTGCGGGACCGCACCCACCAGCCTGCCCGCCGGGAAGGCCGGTGCTTCGATCCGCAGATCGTGGCGCCAGGCGTAGAAATTCAGGAAGGCCCATTGCAGCAGCTGATTGGCCATCCGGCCGTTGAGGCCGAGATTGCGCATCGATACGACGCCGCTTGTCCCCGTCGCGATCTCGCCGGGCTCGAGCTCGGCCGAATTCACGTAAACGCCGTCGCGGCGGCGGATGCGGCCGCGATCGAATTCGGCGATATGGGCCGGAAGATCCATGCCCCGCCCTTATCGGCAGGCGGATGGGCCCGGGTCAAGCCGCGCTTGCGCATCGCGGCCCCGTCCCCTACTTAGCGGCCATGAAAACAGCACCCTCCGCACGCCTTGCCGCCGCCCAATTGCTCGACGCCGTGCTGCAAGGCAAGCGCACGCTGGAGGATGCGATGGCCGGCGTGCAGACCTTGCGCGTGCTGGAACCGCGCGATCGCGGCTTCGCGCGGATGCTCTCGGCGACGGTACTGCGGCGCCTGGGCACCATCGACGCGATCTTGGCGCAATGCTTGGACAAGGGCGCACCCCCCAAACCGGTCGAATCGCCGTTACGGTTGGGTGTGGCCCAATTGCTGTTCCTGGGCACGCCCGCCCATGCGGCGGTCGGCGAAACGGTCGATCTCGCCCCGCAGCAATTGCGCGGCTTGGTCAACGCCGTGCTGCGCCGCGTGTCGCGCGACGGCGAGAAAATGCTGGCCGCGATCGACGCACCCCGCGCCGACACACCTGCTTGGCTGTGGGCCATCCTGGTCGATAGCTGGGGCGAGGCGAAAGCGCGCGACATCGTCGCCGGGCAATTGCGCGAACCGCCGCTCGATATCACGGTGAAATCCAACGCCGCCGATTGGGCCGCGAAGCTCGGCGCCAAATTGCTGCCCACCGGCACGCTGCGCTTGGAAGAAGCGGGCAATGTCGCCGAGTTGCCCGGCTTCGAGGAAGGGGCCTGGTGGGTGCAGGACGAAGCCGCGGCACTGCCCGTCCACTTGTTGGGCGACGTCGCCGGCAAGCGCGTGCTCGATCTATGTGCTGCCCCCGGCGGCAAGACGCTGCAACTCGCCGCGGCCGGCGGCAAAGTCACGGCCGTCGATCAATCCGCCAAACGGCTCGACCGGGTGGTCGAAAATCTCGCGCGCACGATGCTGGCGGCGGAGATCGTCAACGCCGATGCGTCGAAATGGACGCCGAAGGCGCCCTATCCTTTCATCCTGTTGGATGCGCCCTGCACGGCGACCGGCACGCTGCGCCGCCATCCGGAAATCGCCCATCTCAAAAACTCGGCCGACGCGGTCAAGCTGATGGCCGCGCAAGATCGTTTGCTCGATGCGGCCGCCGCGATGCTCGAACCCGGCGGCACGCTCGTTTACGCGGTCTGCTCGCTCGACAAGCGCGAAGGCAGTGCGCGCGTGGCGGCGTTCCTGGACCGTCATCGTGATTTCGCCCGCATTCCCGTGACCGCAACCGAGATCGGCGGGCGCGGCGAATTGATCGACGCGGCGGGCGATCTGGTCACCACGCCGGCGAACGGCATGGACGGGTTCCAGGCGGCACGCTTGCGGCGCCGCGCCAACTAAAGCAAGCTTGCGGCATGTTCGCGCCGTTCTTCGCCGGCAAACGCGTATTCCTGACCGGGCATACCGGCTTCAAAGGAAGCTGGCTGCTCGCCTGGCTGCATTCGATGAAGGCGCAGGTTTGCGGCTTCGCATTGCCACCCGCGACCAAGCCCGCTTTGTTCGACCTGATCGGCGGATCGAAACTCTGCGCGCGCCATGTCGTGGGCGATATCCGCGACCTCGATGCGTTGCGTGGCGCGATCGCCGAGTTCCAGCCGGAGATCGCGATCCATATGGCGGCCCAAGCCTTGGTGTTGCCGTCTTATGAAGATCCCGCCGCGACCTTTGAAACCAATGTCACCGGCACGGCCAATGTGCTGGACGCCTTGCGCGGCGTGAAATCGCTGACGCGCATTCTGGTCGTGACGTCCGATAAGGTTTACGCGAATGACGGGTCGGGCCGCGCTTTCGTCGAAAGCGATCGATTGGGCGGGCACGATCCTTATTCGGCCAGCAAGGCGGCGGCGGAGATCGTGGTCGAATCCTTCCGCGCCTCGTTCTTCAAGAACGACGTGGCGCTCGCCGTCGGGCGGGCGGGCAACGTCATCGGCGGCGGCGATTGGGCCGCACACCGCATCGTGCCCGACGCGGTGCGCGCCTTGACCGAGAACAAGCCGTTGGTGCTGCGCCGGCCGGGGGCGATCCGCCCGTGGCAGCATGTGCTGGACCCGCTGTCGGGTTATCTGGCGCTGATCCAATCGGGCAAATCAGGCGCCTATAATTTCGGGCCTGATCCCAAAAATCGTCGCACCGTGGGCGAATTGATCGAGCGCTTCGCCGCTCTCAACGGCGGCAAGCCGAACGTGACGCTCGAGAACGCACCCGTGCCGGATGAAGCGCCCTATCTGCTGCTGTCGTCGGAAAAAGCGGCGCATGATCTGGCGTGGCGGCCCGAAATGGATTTCGCGCGCACGGTCGATGCGACGGCCAAATGGTACGCCGATTGGCGCGCGGGTGCCGATCCCGCCGCCTTGGTTCGCGCGGAAATCGCGGCGTACGTCGGTTAAAGCTCCCAGCGCGCGAAACCGGGGAAATCCCGGCCGCGCCACATGCCCTTGATGTCGGCGATCAACGCGCCGGGCTTCGCGGCGTTCTGCACATCCGCGATCTTCCAGGCCGCGAACTCGTCGTGCGACACCGCACCGACGATCGCGTCGTAG
>JAIUNH010000092.1 GCA_020161965.1 Pseudomonadota bacterium | reverse complement strand
CGCGTGGAGCCGCTCGGCAAAAGCTTCGGCAAACCGGTCGGCGAGCGCCTTCAGCAGGATGTCGCTATAATCGTCATGCGCCGCCTTGAAGCGCGCGAGATGCGCTTCGATATCGTGGCCCGACGTCACCGCGAAGCCGCCGATATAATCGGCGTCGGGCGACACGAAATCGGCGAGGCACATATTCGGGCGGTCGGCGCGCTTGCCGATCTGCTGACGCAGGAAATAAAGGCGCGAGATTTCATCGACGCGATCCTCGTCGGCATAGATCGCCACGTCGTCGCCGATGCGCTTGCACGGCCAGAAACCGACCACGCCTTTCGCAACCAGCCACTTCTCCTTGACGATGCGATCAAGCATACGCTTGGCGTCGTCGAACAGATTGCGGGCACTGGGGCCGACTTTTTCGTCGTCGAGGATCGCCGGGTAAACGCCCGCGAGTTCCCAGGCGCGGAAGAACGGCGTCCAGTCGATGCGCTCGACCAGCTCCGCCAGCGGATAATCCTCAAACGCGCGCGTGCCCAGGAATTTGGGCTTGGGCATTTCGTATTTCGCCCAATCGATCTTCAAGCCGTTGGCGCGCGCTTCGGCGAGCGGCACCAGATTGTCCTTGGCGCCGCCGGCCCGCTCGATGCGGATGCGTTCGTATTCCGCGCGCACATCGGCGTTGAACCCATCGGCTTGCGTGTCCGACAGCAAGGCCGAGCACACGCCCACGGCGCGCGAGGCGTCGAGCACATGCACCGTCGGCCCGTCATAGCGCGGCGCGATGCGCAAGGCCGTATGCGTCTTCGACGTCGTGGCACCGCCGATCAGCAGCGGAATTTTCAGGCCCGTGCGCTTCATCTCCTCGGCGACCGTCACCATCTCGTCCAACGACGGCGTGATCAGGCCCGAAAGGCCGATGATATCGGCCTTGTTCTCGTTCGCCGATTTCAGGATGTCCTGCACGGGCACCATCACGCCCAGATCGACGACTTCGTAGTTGTTGCACTGGAGTACGACGCCGACGATGTTCTTGCCGATATCGTGGACGTCGCCCTTGACCGTCGCCATGACGATCTTGCCCTTGGAGCGCGATTCAGCCGTCTTCTCCGCTTCGATGAAGGGGATGAGATGGGCGACCGCCTTTTTCATCACGCGCGCGGATTTCACGACCTGCGGCAGGAACATCTTGCCCGCCCCGAACAGATCGCCGACGACGTTCATGCCGTCCATCAGCGGGCCTTCGATCACTTCGATCGGCTTGGCGGCTTGCAGGCGCGCTTCTTCCGTATCCTCGACCACATATTGGTCGATGCCCTTCACCAGCGCGTGTTCGATGCGCTTGATGACGGGCCAGGTGCGCCATTCGAGTTCGGCGGCGTCGGGCACGTCGCCGGTCTTCTTGTATTTCGGCGCGAGTGTGAGCATCCGCTCGGTCGAATCCTTGCGGCGATTGAGGATCACGTCCTCGCACGCGTCGCGCAATTCGGCCGGGATCGCGTCGTAGACGTCAAGCTGGCCGGCATTGACGATGCCCATATCCATCCCCGCCTTGATGGCGTGATAGAGGAACACCGAATGCATCGCGCGGCGCACGGGCTCGTTGCCGCGGAAACTGAACGACAGATTCGACACGCCGCCCGAGATATGGACATGCGGGCAGCGGCGTTTGATTTCCTTCGTCGCTTCGATGAAATCGACGCCGTAATTGTCGTGTTCTTCGATGCCGGTCGCGACCGCGAAGATGTTCGGATCGAAGATGATGTCTTCGGCGGGGAAGCCGATCTTCTCGGTCAACAGCTTATAGGCGCGCTCGCAGATTTCGACTTTGCGCTTCTGCGTATCGGCCTGGCCCTTTTCGTCGAACGCCATGACGACGACGGCGGCACCGTAGCGGCGCACCAGCTTGGCGTGATGGAAGAAGGCTTCCTCGCCTTCCTTCAGCGAGATCGAATTGACGATCGGCTTGCCCGCGACGCATTTGAGCCCCGCCTCGATCACCGACCATTTGGAAGAGTCGATCATCACGGGCACGCGGCTGATATCGGGTTCCGCCGCGATCAGCTTGAGGAACGTCTCCATCGCCTTCTCGGCGTCGAGCAAGCCTTCGTCCATATTGACGTCGATGATCTGCGCGCCCGCTTCGACCTGCTGGCGCGCGACGTCCACGGCCTTGGTGTAGTCGCCCGCGAGGATCAGCTTCTTGAACGCAGCCGAGCCGGTGACGTTGGTGCGCTCGCCGACATTGACGAAGGTCGCGATTTGCTGGGGATTCGTTGCGTCGGTCATGTCAGAAATTCGCCGCTTCCATGCCGGCGAGCCGCAAACGCGCGCCGATTTTCGGGATTTCGCGGGGGTTCACCCCGGCGACCGATTGCGCGATCGCCTTGATATGGCCGGGCGTCGTGCCGCAGCAGCCGCCGACGACGTTGATCCAGCCGTTGCGCGCCCACACGCCGACAAGGCGCCCGGTCATTTCCGGCGGCTCGTCGTAAGCACCCATGTCGTTGGGCAGCCCGGCATTGGGATAGACGCAGATCAGCGTATCGACGCGCGAATTGAGTTCGCCGACATAAGGATGCAGCTCGGTCGCGCCGAAGGAGCAGTTCATGCCCATCGTCAGGGGCTTGGCGTGGCGCATCGAGTTCCAGAACGCCTCGACCGTCTGGCCGGAGAGATTGCGCCCGGCCATGTCGGTCAAGGTGAAGGAACACATCACCGGGATTTCTTCGCCGCGCGCTTCGCCCGCTTCCGCGACCGCGACCAAGGCCGCCTTGGCGTTCAACGAGTCGAACACAGTTTCGACGGCGATGAAGTCGACGCCGCCATCGAGCAGACCGTCGATCTGCTCGCGATAGGTGTCGCGCATTTCCTCGAACGACACGGCGCGATAGCCGGGGTTGTTCACGTCCGGGCTGATCGACAATGTCCTATTCGTGGGGCCCAAGGCGCCGACGACGAACAGCGGCTTGGCCGGGTTCTTCGCCATCGCCGCATCGACCACGCCACGGATCACACGCGCCGACGCGGCGGCGATTTCCTGCGCCCGCGTTTGGATGCCGTAATCCGCCTGGCTGATGCGATTGGCGTTGAACGAATTGGTCGCGAGCAGATCCGCGCCCGCATCGACATAGGCCTGGCAGATTTCGCTAACCACGTCGGGCCGCGTCAGGTTCAGAAGGTCGTTATTGCCCTTCTGATCCATGTTGAAGCTGCCGCCGGCGCGGAAACCGTCCTCGTCCAGCTTGTAGGTCTGGATCATCGAGCCATAGGGCCCGTCCTTCACCAGAATGCGTTCCGACGCGAGTTTGCGGAACAAGGCGGCTTTTTCGCTGCGGGTCATGCTGTGATCCTCAAACCGCCGGGCGCAGGCCCAGAATATGGCAGATCGAATAGGCGAGATCGGCGCGATTCAGCGTGTAGAAGTGGAACGCATCCACGCCGTGCTCCTGCAAGCGGCGGCATTGTTCGGCCGCGACCATCGCGGCGACCAAGCGGCGCGTATCGGGATCGCCGTCCAAGCCTTCGAACAGATGCGCGAGCCATGCGGGCACCGACGCGCCGCACATTTTGGAGAATTTCACGACTTGCGCGAAATTCGTGACCGGCAGAATGCCGGGCACGATCTCCGCCGAAATGCCGCGCGCGGCGACCTTGTCGCGATAGCGCAGATAGGTTTCGGCATCGAAGAAATACTGCGTGATGGCGCGCGTGGCGCCCGCATCCAGCTTCGCTTTCAGGAAGTCGATATCCTTCTCCGCATCCGGCGAGTCCGGATGTTTTTCCGGGTACGCGCCGACCGAAATTTCGAAATCGCCGATCTTCTTGATGCCCGCGATCAGATCGTTGGCATAGGCATAGCCGCCGGGATGCGGCGCGTATTTCGCGGCCCCCGCCGGCGGGTCACCCCGAAGAGCCACGATATGCCGCACGCCCGCATCCCAATAGCCGCGCACGACGTCGTCGATCTCCTCGCGCGTTGCCGACACGCAAGTGAGGTGCGCTGCCGGCTTCAGCTTGGTTTCCTGCACCAAACGTTTGACGGTCGCGTGCGTGCGTTCGCGCGTCGTGCCGCCGGCACCGTAGGTGACCGACACGAAACGCGGCGCCAGGGGTGCAAGGCGTTCGACCGAGGCCCACAATGTTTTTTCCATCTCCTCGTTCTTCGGCGGGAAGAATTCGAAGGAGATGTTCAGCTTGTGGCCCGGTGCGGAACCGAACAGACGCGGCGACATGGGGGTTTCCTCAGGAAAGGGGCCGGTCGGCGGCCCAGAGACAAACGGTGAGCGGATTGCCCGGCAAGGCGACGGGCTCGGCGGGAACAAGACCGGCGGCGGAAAGCCACGCGCGCATTTCGGAATCGGCGAAACCCAAACGGCGATGCGCGTGGCGCGCGCGCAATTCGTCCTGGGCATGGGGTGCGAAATCGACCACGACGATGCGCCCGCCAGGGGCGAGCACGCGTGCCGCTTCCGCCAGCACGGCGGCGGGATCGTCGGCGAAGTGCAACACTTGATGGATCACCACCGCGCCGAAAGTCGGCTCGTCCCACGGCAGACGATACATGTCGCCTTGGCGCACATAGGCGTTGGGCAAATTCGCCTTCGCAAGATTCGCGCGCGCGACGCGCAGCATATCGACCGAGGAATCGATGCCGATGCCCTTCACGCCGTGGCGGCCGAAAAGCTCGAGCACGCGGCCAGTACCCGTACCGATATCCAGCAACTCGCCCGCGATTTTTGCGGGCGGCAGAAGTGCCAGCAGCCGCTTTTCGACTTCCGCGTCGTCGACATGCAGCGAGCGGATTTCGTCCCAGCGTTCGGCGTTCGCCGCGAAATATTCGCCCGCCAGCGACGCGCGCGACGCGCGCACGGCGATCAGACCATCACGATCGCGCGACAGCTGCGGGTCGGCCTTGGGAATCATATCGGCGATCTGGCGGACCAGACCGTTGGCTTTGCCGCCTTCGGCCAAGCGATAGAAAACCCAGCCGCCTTCCGGCAAACGGTCCAACAGCCCGGCATCGCAAAGCAGCTTCAAATGCCGGGACACGCGCGGCTGGCTTTGGCCCAGAATCTGGACCAATTCGCTGACGGTCAGCTCGCCCTCGGCGCACAACGCCATCAGCCGCAGCCGAGTTGGCTCAGCGGCGGCGCGCAATCCCTCAAGAACGGTATCTAATGACCGTGCCATAGCTCAATCGTTATAAAGGTATCTTTATATCTTTCAAGATACATTTTATTCCACACCCCGGCGATTGGCTGTGAAACTGTGACCGGGCCGCAACATCCGACATGCCTTTGTGGGTATCGGCGCCGGTTGCCTACCCTCCCAGAAGGCCATGTGATAGCTATTTGCGTCAGTTGAGGAATCGGGGCGCCCCGTTCCGTGTGATGTTCGCCGCCAATCGGGCTTCGGTCGAAGCCGATATGGCAACGGACAACGTGGAACGTGTATCTAGTTTCAGGCTGCGCGCGAATCGCCTTAACGAGTGCGTAGAGTTCACAAGGAACGAGTCGTCGAAATGTCCTGCACGCTCCCCCGCTTCGCCCGGCAAATCGCATTGTCGGCCGCAATCGTCGGCACCTTGTCGACGGCGGCTCTTGCCGAGGAAGCGCCTGCACCGCGCCAGCAAGCGCAGCAATCGACGGACATCAACGACCCGTTCGAATACGTCAATCGCGGCATCTTCGAGGTCAATATTTTCCTCGACGAAATCGCGCTGAAGCCCTTGGCCGCTTGGTACGGCGTGCTGCCCGATCGCGCGCGCGAAGGCACGCACAATTTCCTCGCCAATCTGAAGACCCCCTGGGTCGCCGTGAACGACGCCGCGCAAGGCGAAGGCCAGCGCTTCGGCACGTCGATCGCGCGCTTCTTCATCAACACGCTGCTCGGCTTCTTCGGCACGTTCGATCCCGCCGCCCATATGGGCTTCCCCGCGCACGAGGAAGACGCGGGCCAGACCTTCGCGGTCTGGGGTGCGGGCGAAGGTCCCTACATCATGCTGCCGGTCTTCGGGCCGTCCAACGCGCGCGATACGCTCGGCTTCGCGGTCGATTCGTTCCTCGATCCGGTGAACTTCGCCACCAGCCGTTCCGACAAGCTCGACTGGGTGCCCTATGCGCGCGGTGCCGCCTCCGGCATCGACTCCCGTCAGCGCAATTGGCAGACGCTCGAGGATTTGAAGCGCAATTCGACCGACTATTACGCGACGATCCGCCGCGTCTACACCGAACGCCGCCGCGCCGCGATCCGCAACGATGCGGGCGGCGAAGCGATGCCGATGCCGCGCATGTCGGACGCCGACGAAGCGCCGGCGCCGTCGCGCGCCGACGCCACGCGCCAGTAACGGCGCGGACGCGAACGCGGGCCGAGATGGAACGCCGGAATTTCCTGACCGCCGCGGCCGCGATTTGCGCGCTGCCCGGCTTTGCGCTGGCGCAAAGCTCCGGCAATCAGGTGCCCGCCGCGTCGCAATTCATCGAGCGTCTGGCCCAGCGCGCGATCGAAGGCCTGACGACCCGCGACATCGACACGAGCGAGCGCACCAAGCGCTTCCGCACATTGTTCACCGAAAGCTTCGACGTGCCGAAGATCGGCCGCTTCGCGCTGGGTAACGCGTGGCGCACGGCCAACGCCGCCGACCGCGAAGCCTATCTTTCGGCGTTCGAAGATTTCATCGTCGCGAGCTACGCCACGCGCTTCGCCGATTACGGCGGCGAGACGATCCGCGTGGTCAATTCGCGCCCGCTCGAGGACGGCGAAGCCGCCGTCGGCACGCATTTCGTGCGCACGCAGGGCGAACCGATCCGCGTCGACTGGCGCCTGGCGCCGGACGGGCAGAACTGGAAGATCATCGACGTGGTGATCGAAGGTGTCAGCATGGCGATCACGCAACGCGACGATTTCAACGCCACCGTCCAGCGCAATGGCGGCCGCGTCGGCCCGCTGATCGAGATGCTGCGCGACAAAGTCAAAGCCACGCCCGCGCGCGGCTGATCGCCGGCCAAGCCCCCAACGAAAAACGGCGCCCTTGCGGGCGCCGTTTTTGTTTGTGTCGATGGCGTGCCGCTTAGCTGCGCGTCAGCGGCTTGTACTTGATGCGATGCGGCTGGTCGGCATCCGCACCCAAGCGGCGCTTACGATCCGCTTCGTAGTCCTGGTAATTGCCTTCGAACCACACGACCTGGCTATCGCCTTCGAAGGCCAGGATATGGGTCGCGATGCGATCCAGGAACCAGCGATCGTGGCTGACCACCATGACGCAGCCCGAATAGCCGAGCAGCGCTTCTTCGAGGGCGCGCAGCGTATCGACGTCGAGATCGTTGGTCGGTTCGTCGAGCATCAGCAGGTTCGAGCCCGCCTTCAGCATCTTGGCAAGCTGCACGCGATTGCGTTCGCCGCCCGACAACACGCCGACCTTCTTCTGCTGGTCCGTGCCCTTGAAGTTGAACGACGCGACATAGGCGCGGCTGGGCACTTTGCGCCCGCCGATTTCCAGAATGTCGTCGCCGCCGGAGATTTCCTCCCACACGGTCTTGTTGGCGTCGAGCGTGTCGCGGCTTTGATCGACGTAACCCAGCTTCACCGTCTCGCCGACGATCAGCTTGCCGGCATCGGGCTTCTCGGCGCCGTTGATCATCTTGAACAGCGTCGTCTTACCCGCACCGTTGGGACCGATGATGCCCACGATGCCGCCCGCCGGCATGCGGAACGACAATTTGTCGATCAGCAATTGGTCGGCGAAGCCCTTGGTGAGTTCCTCGGCGTTGATGACGGTGTTGCCCAGACGCGGGCCGGGCGCGATCGATATCTGCACGCTTTCGGGTGCACGATCCCGTTCCTCCGCGACCAACGCGTCATAAGCCGCGATACGCGCCTTGTTCTTGGCTTGGCGCGCGCGGGGCGATTGCCGGATCCACTCGAGCTCGCGCTCCAGCGTCTTCTGACGGTTCGTCTCTTCCTTGGCTTCGAGCACGAGGCGCTTTTGCTTCTGCTCCAGCCACGACGAGTAGTTCCCTTCCCAGGGAATGCCCTTGCCGCGATCGAGTTCCAATATCCAGCCCGCGACGTTGTCGAGGAAGTAACGATCGTGAGTCACGGCAACGACGCAACCCGGATAATCGTGCAGGAAGCGTTCGAGCCAGGCGACCGATTCGGCGTCGAGGTGGTTGGTCGGTTCGTCGAGCAGCAGCAGATCGGGCTTTTGCAGCAGCAGGCGGCACAAGGCCACGCGGCGGCGCTCGCCGCCCGACAAATTCGTCACGGCCGCATCGCCCGGCGGGCAGCGCAGCGCGTCCATTGCGATCTCGATCGTGCGGCTCAAATCCCACGCGTCGGCGGCGTCGATCTTCTCCTGAAGCTCGGCCTGTTCGGCGAGCAGCGCGTTCATCTCGTCGTCGTCGGTGACTTCGCCCAGCTTGTTCGAGACTTCCTCGAACCGGTCGACCATCGTCTTGAGCGGCCCAAGGCCTTCCATGACGTTTTCGGCGACCGTCTTCTTGGGATCGAGCTGGGGTTCCTGTTCGAGATAACCGCAGGTGGCCCCTTCGGCCAGGAAATGCTCGCCGCCGGCATCCTTGTCGCGGCCGGCCATGATCTTCAGCAGTGTCGACTTACCCGCACCGTTGGCACCGAGCACGCCGATTTTGGCGCCGGGCAGGAAGGACAGCCAAATGTCGTCCATGATCTTCTTCCCGCCGGGGAAGATCTTCGACATGCCCTTCATGACGTAGATGTATTGATATGCGGCCATAAGGGGCGGGTCCTTCGGAAATGAATGCGAGTTCGGGCCGCCGGAATAGCACGGCGGCGGCGGCGGGCGAAAGGGCGCGGTTTTAGGGCGAAAACCTAGGTCCGGGCGGCCAAAACGGCGCGTTTTTCGGCCTCGTCCTGGAAGCGCGCCAGACTGTCCTCGATCTCCTTGCGCGGGATTTCCCGCACGATGAAGACGAATTTGGATCGGCGGTCTTCGTCGGGCCAGCGGGGAACGCGCGCGGGCGGGTGGAAAAGATGCTGCACGCCATGCACGGCGATCGGCGTTTCCTCGCCCGCGACGTTGACGATGCCCTTCATACGCAGCAAATCCGGCCCGCGGCTCTGGGCGAGCGAACCCAGCCAGCCCGCGATCACATCCCAGTCCATCGGCTTATCGATGACGATGCAATAGGCGCGAATGCGGTCGTCGTGGCGGTTCACATCGTCGTGGTGGTGATGCCCATGATCATGCCCAAGGTGATCATGCCCGTGATGGTCGTGATCATGATCATGCGCATGATGATGGTGATGGTCGCCGTGGCTATGCCCATGCGCATAGGCTTCTTCGTTCAACCAGCGGCGCACATCGGCCGATTTGGTTTCCGGGTTGTAGAGCCCGGCTTCCAGGATCAGCGACGGATCGATATCGCCGTGGCTGACCTCAAACAGCGGCGCGCCGGGATTGATGTCGTGCAGGCGGGCGCGCAATTGCATTAGTTCGCGCGGCTTGGCGAGATCGACCTTGGTGATCAGCAAGCGATCGGCAACGGCAGCCTGCTTGACGCTTTCCTTTTCCTTGTCGAACTGGTCCATCGCGTTGACCGCATCGACCGTCGTCACCACGCCGTCGAGGCGGTAATAGGCCGCAAGGACCGGATCGTCCATCAGCGTGTGCAGGATGGGTGCGGGATCGGCCAACCCGGTCGTTTCGATCACGACGCGTTTGAAATCCGGGATCTGCTTGCGCACGCGCTTCAAATAAAGGTCGCGCAATGCGACTTCCAAATCGCCGCGCACCGTGCAGCACAGACAGCCCGCGTTCATTTTTACGAACTGGGTCTGCGCGCTGGGATCGACATGTTCCAGCAACTCGCCCTGGACCAGAAGATCGTCGAGCCCGATCTCGCCGAACTCGTTGATGATCACGGCCGTGTCGGCCATGCCGGGATGGCGCAGCAGCTTGGTCAGCAGCGTGGTCTTGCCGCTGCCCAGGAAGCCGGTGAGCACGGAGATCGGCAGCGGGGTCCAGGTCTTGGCGTCGGTGTCGGTCATGCCGGTGATATAATGTCTCGTGCGGCTTCCCGCCAGGGCCTATCCTGGCCGAAATGAAAACGCGCGATCGCCCGCCTTTTGCCGGAACGCTCGCCGCCGCGCTCGGCGGCTTGGCGGTGTTCGCCCTGCTTTATTGGGCGGCTTCACGCGGGCCCGCGGGGGCGGGAATCCCGGGGATCGGCATCGCCGCCCTTGC
>JAIUNH010000091.1 GCA_020161965.1 Pseudomonadota bacterium | reverse complement strand
CGCCCAGTTTCGAGCCCCACATGATCCCGGCGACGAGCGCCACGAGGCCCGCGACCGCCCAAACGATGACCCAAATCGTTTGCAGCGGAATGCCGACCGATTGGGCGGCTTGATGATCGTCGGCGACGGCGCGCAGTGCGCGGCCGATGCGCGTCGACTGGAAGAAGAAGGCGAGCCCGCCGACCAGCGCGCCCGCGATCAACGCCGCGACGATGTCGAAGCTATTGACCTGCACGCCGGCGAACTCGATCGGGTCTTTGGGGATGCCGACATCCAGGCGCTTCACATCCGATCCCCAGATCGTCTGGAACAACCCGTCGATGAAGAAGGTTACGCCGATCGTCGCCATGAACAGGATGATCGGCGCTTGATTAACCAGCGGGCGCAGCACCAAGCGTTCGATCGCCAGCGCCATCAGCAGCATGACGCCAAGCGTCAGGATCAAGGCGAGCCAGAACGGCGCGCCCATTTCTTCGAAGCCGACGAAGGTCAGCGCCGCGCACAGCACCATGGCGCCTTGGGCGAAATTGAACACGCCCGATGCTTTGAAGATCAGCACGAAGCCCAGCGCCACCAGGCTGTACATCACGCCCGACAGCAAGCCGCCGATCACGACTTCGGCGAAGAATTCGGGGAATTCCCAAATTTCCTGCAGCGGGCCGAACAAAAGATGTGCGATTTCATTCATGGGCGACACCCAGATAGGCGTCGATCACGCGCTTGTCGGCTTTGACCGCGTCGGGCGTGCCGTCGGCAATCTTGCGGCCGTATTCCAGCACGACCACGCGGTCGGAAATATCCATGACCACGCCCATATCGTGCTCGATCAGCGCGATCGTCGTGCCGAATTCCTCGTTCACATCGAGGATGAAGCGGCACATGTCTTCTTTTTCTTCCAGATTCATGCCCGCCATCGGCTCGTCGAGCAGCAGCAATTCGGGCTCGGCGGCCAAGGCGCGGCCCAATTCCACGCGCTTCTGCAAGCCATAGGGCAGGCGTCCGACCGGCGTTTTGCGGATCGCCTGGATTTCCAGGAAATCGATGATCCGCTCGACGAATTCGCGATGCGCGATTTCTTCCGCACGCGCCGGGCCCCAATGCAGGCATTGCCAGAAGAAGCCGCGTTTCATCTTCAGCAAACGCCCGGTCATGATGTTGTCGAGCGTCGACATGCCTTTGAACAGCGCGATGTTCTGGAAGGTGCGCGCGATGCCGCCGGCGGCGGCCGCGTGCGGGCGCATGGCGTTGCGCTCCACGCCCTTGTAGACGATGCGTCCCGCACTGGGCTGATAGAAGCCGTTGATGCAGTTCAGCATCGACGATTTTCCCGCCCCGTTGGGCCCGATGATCGCGCGGATCTCGCCCTTCACGATGTCGAACGACACGTCGCTCAACGCCTTCACGCCGCCGAAACCCAGCGACACGTTCTCGGCCTTGAGCAGGATTTCGCTCATGCTGCGCGGCCCACATCGCGGATCATCAGATCCGCGTCGAGCCGGCCTTTGCGCCCATCCTCGAACGTGATCGCGGTCGAGATATGCGCACGGTCCGCATTCGAATAAAGCGCTTCGACCAGCTTCGCATAACGCTCGGCGATGAAGCCGCGCCGCACTTTGCGCGTGCGGGTCAATTCGCCGTCGTCGGCGTCGAGTTCCTTGTGCAGCACCAGGAAGCGGCGAATTTGCGAGCCCGCGAGCTGCTTATCGTTCGCGAGGTCGCGATTCACCTGCTCGACGCAAGCGCCGATCAATTCGTAAACCTCGGGCTTCGCGGCGAGTTCCTGATAGCTGGCGTAAGCGATACCGTTGCGCTCGGCCCAATTGCCGACGGCTTCCAGATCGATATTCACGAACACCGCGACGCGGTCGCGGCCGTCGCCGAACGCGACGGCCTCCTTCACGTAAGCGAAGAATTTCAGCTTGTTCTCGACATATTTGGGCGCGAACAACGTGCCGTCGGTCAGGCGGCCGACATCCTTCGCGCGGTCGATGATCTTCAAATGCCCGTCGCGGTCGAAGAAGCCGGCGTCACCGGTGCGATAGTAACCGTCCGGCGTTTTGGCGCCGCCGGTCGCTTCCGGATTTTTGTAATAGGCGGCAAACACGCCCGGCGATTTCACCAGCACCTCGCCGCTGTCGGCGATCTTGATCTCGACCTCGGGGGCGGCCACGCCGACCGTGTCGGATTTGATCTGCCCGTCGGGCTGCATGCAGATGAAGACCGAGGTTTCGGTGGCGCCGTAAAGCTGTTTGAGATTGAGGCCGAGCGAGCGGTAGAAATCGAAAATATCCGGGCCGATCGCTTCGCCGGCGGTGTAGCCCAGGCGCATGCGCGTGAGACCCAACACGTTTTTGATCGGGCCGTAGACCAGCGCTTCGCCCAGCGCGTAATGCAGCCGGTCGAAAGCGCAGACCGGCTTGCCGTCCATCAGCGCAATACCCGTGCGCTTCGCCACACCCATGAAATGCCGGTAAAGCCAGCGCTTGAGAACGCCCGCGTCTTCGATGCGGATCGACACCTGCGTCAGGATGTTTTCGAAGATGCGCGGGGGCGCGAAGAAGAAGCTCGGCCCGATCTCCTTCAAATCGGTCATCACCGTGGCGCCGGATTCCGGGCAGTTGACGCAGAACCCGGCGACGTAAGCCTCGGCATACGAAAAAATATGATCGCCGACCCAGGCCATCGGCAGATAGGCGAGGATCTCGTCGGCCTCGCTGAGTTTGTCGAAGGCGATCGCGTTCTCCGCCGTGCGGATCACGTTGTCGAAGCTGAGCAGCACGCCTTTGGGCTGGCCGGTGGTGCCCGACGTGTAAAGCATCACCGACGCGTCGCCGCCTTTGCCTTTTGCGATCTCGGCGTCGAGCCAAGCATCGTCGAGCACCTTGCCGGCGTCGATCAGCGCGTCGTAGCCCATCAAGGCGGGATCGGCGTAGTTCCGCAGGCCGCGCGAGTCGGTATAGACGATGCGGGTCAGTGCCGGCGTTTTCGCGGCGATGGCCAGCAGCTTGTCGACCTGTTCTTGATCTTCGGCGATGGCGATATGCGTTTCGGCATGGCCGATCACGAACGCCATCTCGTCGGCGACCGCGTCCTGATAGACGGGCACGGGGATGGCACCCAGGCATTGCGCGGCGCAAATCGCCCAATAGAGTTTGGGCCGGTTGTCGCCGACCAGCGCGATCGTTGCCCCGCGCTTCAGGCCGATGGCGGCCAGGCCTTTCGCCAGATTCCGGATCTCGGCTTCCATCGCCGTCCAGTTCCAGCTTTGCCAGATGCCGAATTCCTTTTCGCGCATCGCAACGCGTTGCCCGCGCAAATCAGCATTGCGCCGGAGCAGCTTGGGAAACGTATCGTGCGCGCGATCGGCCGGTGGCGGCATCGTATCGACGTCCCGTTCTTCCCCGTTTCCGTCGGAACACTATCCGCCGCGTCCGGCTGGGCTATAGTCCGCCGTCCGACGCCGGTTCCGTTCGGCGATACTTCAAGTTAAGCCCGGAAGTTTCCGATTGGTCAAGAAAGCGCCGCGATGGACGACCGCCTGGAGTTAACGCAAGGCCGCGTCGCCTTTCGCCGCATTTGGCCCGAAGCCGCTTCCGGCACGCCGATCGTCTTTCTGCACGAAGGCCTGGGATCGATCGCGCAATGGCGCGATTTTCCCGAAGCGCTCTGTGCTGCAACCAAGCGCCCGGGCTTCGTCTATGAACGGTTCGGCCATGGCACGTCCGATCCGATCGCGGCAAAACGCCGTAGCGACTATCTGCATCGCGAGGCGCGATTGCTGGGCGAGGTGTTGGACGCGGCAGGCATCGCCTCGGCGGATCTGTTGGGCCATTCCGACGGCGGCTCGATCGCGTTGCTGGCGGGCGCTTTCGATCCCACGCGCTACCACCGTATCGCCACGATGGCGGCGCATGTCTTCGTCGAGAAGGTAACGCGCGCGGGTATCGAAAAGGCCGTCGAGGCCTGGCGCACGACCGATCTGAAGCAGCGTCTGGCGCGCTATCATGGGCCGGGCACCGAGGCGTTGTTCTTCGCCTGGGCGGATATCTGGCTGTCGGCCCCCTTCGCGTTCTGGAACATCGAAGCCGATATTCGACCGGTCGGCGCGCAGGTATTAGCGTTGCAAGGGGAAGACGACGAATACGGGTCTCCCGATCAATTGGCGCGGATCGCGCGCGCCGTGACGGGGTTTAGCGAAACCCGCCTGATCCCCGATTGCGCCCACCAGC
This sequence comes from Pseudomonadota bacterium, assembly GCA_020161965.1. Lineage (GTDB taxonomy): Bacteria > Pseudomonadota > Alphaproteobacteria > CACIAM-22H2 > CACIAM-22H2 > Tagaea. Next base: position 6,007 of record JAIUNH010000091.1, on the reverse strand, counting down.
CGCAATTCCAGGCACGCGACGCGGTGCTGGACTTGCTGGCGCGGTTCTTTGCGTCAGGTCCGATCCCCGCCGATCGGTAAAATTTTCGCGCCCTGGCGGACGTGCCGATCTGCTATTGATCGAACGGTCTTCGGAGCCATATTCGCGTCATGACCCAATCGCCGCCTGCCGCCGATACCGAAAACCCGACCGCGTCGGAAGCGCTCAACGAAATGCTGCGCCTTTATGCGCTGCGCGATTGTGGATTGCTGGATACGCCCGACGATCCCGCACTCGACCGGTTGACCGCCTGGGCGCGCGATTTTTTCGCCGTACCGGCGTCGGCCGTGTCGTTGATCACCGCCGACAAGCAGATCCTGAAGTCGGTTGCGGGACCGGCCAATCGGGAAACCACGCGCGCCGAATCCTTTTGCCAATACGTCGTGCGCGACCGCAAAGCGCTGACGATCGAAAACGCCAGCACGGATCCTTTGGTGCGCGATCATCCCGCCGTTTTGGGCGAACCGTATGTGCGCGCCTATGCCGGCGCGCCGTTGCGCACCGCCGACGGTTTCGTGCTTGGCTCGTTCTGCGTGTTCGACGTGAAACCACGTGTTTTCCCGCCCAAGCAGCTCGCCGTACTCTCGGCGCTGGCGCGCGTCGCATCGGGGTATATCGATCTGCACGAGGCGACCGGCAAGGCCGGCTGGTCCGGCACGCTGCCCTGATCGGCGAAAGTCGTAAAAACGTTCCGGGTAATTATTGATCGCCTCTATGTAAGAGCGATTAATAAATCGTTATCTGATATGATTTTTCGTCTCTTGATTCTGGACGCGCCGATTCTCAAAATCAAAAGTAAGTTGTAAACGACGCCGAGCCCGCCTCGCGATGCGCCCCTCGGTTCGCAGTTATACGGACGGGGGGTGAAAAATGCCGGATGGTTCTCTGACCCATTTCCGGCCGGATACCGATCAGGCGCCGGTGTTTTGCATGGATCTGGGCGACGTCGTGGGCGCCATCGCACTGCCCAGCCTGCGCAAAACCTTCTCGATCGACGCCGAAGGGCACGACGGACATTTGCTGTCCATCGTGCCCAAGGCGTTGCGCGCGATCCGCGTGATCCGCCCCGGCGACGCGATCCCGACGGAAGTGATCGACGGGCGGGCGTCGTGGAAGCCCGATGCGGCGCAGCGTGCGGCGGCCGAAATTCGGCTCGCGCGCGCGCTCGTCGCTGCGGCGTTGCACGACGCGCAGGGTGTCGATCCGGTGGCCGAACTCGAATCCGGCCGCGTGACGCAAACCTTGTTGACGCTCTGCGAAATGCCGCCCGAGCAGAAGGGCGAGTTGATGGCGCGCATCGAACGTCTGATCGACGGGCTGGCGCTGGTCGAAATCCTGCGCGCGCGCAGCGCCGGCGTGGTCATGATCCGCGAACGGTTGAACGCCGCCGCGCAAGCGCGGGCGCGCGATCGGGCCGGCGTCCAAGATATGCGCCGCGTGATCGATCTGATGGCCGAACCGATCGGGCAGTTCCGCGCGGCGATCGAAGCGATCGACGCGACGCTGGCCGATGCGCCCGGGGCCCTTCGCAATGTCGACGCCGCGCTGCGCCATATCGGCGAACGGCGGAACAAGCTGCATTTCGCGTTGGTTCCCTGGCAGGAAATCCTCGATACGTGGCGCAACACGGGCGACGAGCCGCGCGAACTCGATGCGGCGTTCCGCCGCCTCTACGCCTTCATCGCGCGCCGCCATATCGAAAAATCGGCGTGGTAAGCGTCATGAACGACGAGGTTTCCGAACGTTTGCTCGATACCCGCGCCGTCGCGCCGCTGACGCCCGATGCCGCGTTCGAACATGTGCGCCTGCATGCGCTTGCCGCGACCGATCTGCTCGACAAGCCCGACGAACCGGCGCTGGACCGGCTGACCGCGTGGGCGAAAGACTATTTCGATGTGCCGGCATCGGCGATCTCGCTGATCTCGGCCGATCGGCAAAGCCTCAAATCCGTCGCCGGGCCGGCGAACCGCGAAACCACGCGCGCCGAATCCTTCTGTCAGTATGTCGTGCGCGACCGTAAGCCCCTGGTGATCGAAGATGCGGCGATCCACCCGTTGGTGCGCGAACACCCCGCCGTGATCGGCGCGCCGTTCGTGCGCGCTTATGCGGGCGCACCCTTGTCCACCGCCGACGGGTTCGTGCTCGGCGCGTTTTGCGTGTTCGACGTCAAACCCCGCATTTTCACGCCGGACCAATTGGGCGTGCTGTCGGCGCTGGCGCGCGCGGCATCGGGCCATGTCGATCTGCACGAAATGTTGACGCGCACCGGCTGGACCGGCGCGCGGCCGGCTTAAGCCGCGTCGCGCAACAAGCGGTCGGCGGGCAGGACGAAACGCACGCGCGTGCCCTTGCCGACCTGGCTTTCGATCTCCAGCCTTCCGCCATGCAACTCGACCAGGCGCTTGGTGATGGCGAGACCCAGCCCCGTGCCGCCGAAATTCCGGCCGACACCTTGGGCCTGACGGAACGGTTCGATGACATGCGGCAGCTCGTCATGCGCGATGCCGATACCGGTATCGACGACATCGATCTCCACGCCCGAATCGGCCGCGCGCCAGGCGATATCGACGCGCCCGCCTTTGGGCGTGAACTTGATCGCGTTCGATAGAAGATTGAGCAGCACCTGACGCAGCGCGCGTCCGTCGGCGCGCAAGCGCAGCTTGTCGCCGGCGGCGTTCAGGCGCACGCCCGCGTGATGCGCCTGGCCGCGCGCGATGGCGATCGCCGCGTCGATCGTCGCGCCCAGTTCGATCGGCTCCTCCTCCAGCGCGTAGCGCCCGGCCTCGATCTTCGACATGTCGAGCACGTCGCCGATCAGATCGACCAGATGCCGCCCCGACGCCGCGATGTCGTTGGCGTACTCGATGTAGCGCTTGCTGCCGACCTTGCCGAAGATCTCCTTCTCGATCATCTCGGCGAAGCCGATGATGGCGTTGAGCGGCGTGCGCAATTCGTGGCTCATATTCGCCAGGAATTGCGACTTCGCGCGGTTGGCGGTTTCGGCCGCGTCGCGCGCGTTGCGCAAGGCGGCTTCGGTTTCCACCAATTGCGACACGTCGGTGCGGATGCCGACGATACCCACCCCCGGCACGTGGCGTTCGGCGACCGAAATCGTGCGCCCGTCGGCGATGCGCAGCAGCCGCATGCCCGACATGCCTTCGCGATGGCGGCGCACACGTTCGGCGACCCAAGCTTCGGTCGTGAAGCCGGGTTCCGGCGGTTCGCCGCGCGCGACCGACATGCGCACGAGTTCCTCGAATGTCCGGCCTTGGATGCGCGCGGGATCGGTCTCGCCCGCAAACATCTCGACGTAAGGCTGGTTGGCGACGATCAGGCGGTCGCTTTCATCGTAGATCGCGAAGCCTTCGGGAATCGATTCGATCGCCGCGCGCATGCGCGCTTCGGCGGCGCGGGTCGCCGCTTCCATTTCGCGGATCGCGGTTACGTCGGTCGCGACCGACACGAATTGCGTGACTTTGCCGTCGCCGCCGAAGATCGGGATCTTGCTGGTCAGGAAATGCCGCATCCGCCCCGATGCGTCGGGGAAATTCTCGGCATGGTCGCGGATCGCGCGGCCGGTTTCGACCAATTCGCGTTCCAGCGCCTCGACCTCGTCCGCCAAAGGCTGGGCGACGAAATCCGATACGCGCTTGCCGATCGTGGCGCGCGGATGCACGCCGAACACCGCCGCCTGATAAGCGTTCATCAGCGTGTAGCGCCCGTCCGGACCCTTGGCGTTGATGATCGCGGGCACCGTATCGACGACCGTGCGCAATTGGCGGCGCGATTGGGCGAGGCGTTCGATGCCCGCCCGGCGCTCGGCGTCGAGCTGCGCGTAGCGGCCCAGCTGGAACCAGACAAGGAAGGCGAGCGCCAGCGTGATCGCCGCTCCCGCGCCGACCGCGATCAACTGCGTGCGCAAGGCGGCGCGCATGGGCGCCATGTAATATTCTTCGGCGTAGGCGATCGACGCGACGAACGGCAGATCCGCGACGCGGCGCCAGGATTGCAAACGCGCGACGCCGTCCAGCGGCGACACCACGCGATGCGTTTGTTCGCGCAAGCCCGTCATCAGGCCGCGATGCAAAGGTTGGCCGACGAAAACGCGCCCGATCATCGCCGGGTCGTGGGGTTCGCGGATCAACAGCATGCCGTCGCCGCTCCACAACGCGATGCTGCCGCCGATACCGACATCCAGCGTGGCGTAGTAGGCGCGGAAATACTCGGTGTCGAGGGCGGCCGCGATCACGCCGGCGAAATTGCCTTGCGAATCCTCCAGCCGGCGCGACATGACCAGCACCGGCGCGCCGGTGTCGGGATCGGCCATCGGCGGGGAAAGATACAGCCCCAAGCCCGAACGATCGCGATGCGCCGCGAAATAGGTCGCGTTGGAAACATCGCGCGGCGCCACGTCGGCGGTGGTGGAATCGAGCCGCACCGTGCCATCCGCGTCGATCCAGAAAATCGAATGGATGCCGGGCACGAAATTGTGACGGTCGACGATCATGGCTTGGAGATCGACGCCGGCGAAGGCGCCGCGCCCTTCCAGCGCTTCGATCATCGCGGACAGGGCCGTATCGGCGGCACCGAAGCTGCGCGCGGCATGGGCTTCCAGCGTGCGGGCCAAAGCCGCAGCTTGGCGGGCGGTGGTTTCGACCGTGCGTTCATTGGCCGATCGCGCGGCCGTCACATAGACGAAGCCGATCGCCACACCCAGCAGAAGCACCAACGCCAACAGGACCCAACGCAGGCGCGCGACGTCCAGCGCGCGGGACGGCACGCCGGATTCGGTCCTTACATCGGTCTTGGCGACAGGTTCGGCCACGTCAGGGTTCCCCGGACCGGACCCGATAACGGGACGGCCGACCCCGAAACTTGCCCCGGCGAGGGTTAACAGGCTGTTGACGCGCCCCACCAAACCCCCGCACGCGGCATGGCTTTCGACTTATTAAAGGTTTCGTGCTACTTCAGCGCCGTCCCGGGAGGGCCGCAACGGCCGCCCAATACCGAGGAGTAAGGCTCGATGTCCGCATTCGGCTCCGATACGCTCAAAACCCGCCGCACGCTTACGGTCGATGGCAAGACCTACACCTACTATAGCCTTGAAGCGGCCGCGTCCGCGGGGATCACCGGCATCGAGCGCTTGCCGAACTCGCTGAAGGTTCTGCTCGAAAACCTGCTGCGCTGGGAAGACGGACGCACCGTCTCCGTCGACGACGTCAAGGCGATGTCCGCCTGGGCGAAGGACAAGAAGTCGACGCGCGAAATCGCGTATCGCCCCGCGCGCGTGCTGATGCAGGACTTCACCGGCGTGCCCGCCGTCGTCGATCTCGCCGCCATGCGCGACGCGATGGTCTCGATGGGCGGCGACGCGCGCAAGATCAACCCGCTGTCGCCGGTGGATCTCGTCATCGATCACTCGGTGATGATCGACCATTTCGGCGGTCCCGACGCGTTCAAGAAGAACGTGGACATCGAATACGAGCGCAACGGCGAGCGTTACGCCTTCCTGCGCTGGGGCCAGTCGGCGTTCTCGAATTTCCGCGTCGTCCCGCCCGGCACGGGTATCTGCCACCAGGTCAATCTCGAATATCTGGCGCAGACCGTGTGGACGCAAGATGGCGACGGCACGACCTACGCCTATCCCGACACGCTTGTCGGCACCGACAGCCACACCACGATGGTGAACGGCATGGCGGTGCTGGGCTGGGGTGTGGGCGGTATCGAAGCGGAAGCCGCGATGCTGGGCCAGCCCGTGTCGATGCTGATCCCGGAAGTCGTCGGCTTCAAGCTGACCGGCAAGCTCAAGGAAGGCACCACGGCGACCGACCTCGTGCTGACCGTCACGCAGATGCTGCGCAAGAAGGGTGTGGTCAACAAGTTCGTCGAATTCTACGGCGAGGGCCTCGAAGACCTGCCGCTCGCCAACCGCGCCACCATCGCGAACATGGCGCCGGAGTACGGCGCG
>JAIUNH010000090.1 GCA_020161965.1 Pseudomonadota bacterium | reverse complement strand
TCGGCCTCATCGATATCAACGGCGCGGGGTTGGCGCAGATTTCCGCCGATGCGAAACGCGACGGTGCCGCTGCGGTCGAGACTTTGAAGATCGATCTGCGCGACGTCGCGGCCTTGCGCAACGGGATTGCCGATCTCGCGGCGAAGCTCGGCGCGTTCCGCGTGTTGATCAACAACGCGGGCGACGATGCGCGTTTGGCGGCCGATAAGGTCGAGCCCGATTACTGGGACGATCGCATGGCGGTCAATCTGCGCCATCAATTCTTCGCGGCCCAAGCCGTTGCACCCGGCATGCAACAGGCGGGTGGGGGATCGATCGTCAATCTGGGTTCGATTTCCTGGATGTTCGGTGCTCCCGGCTTGATCGCCTATACGACCGCCAAATCGGCGGTGCTGGGCATGACCAAGTCGCTGGCGCGCGAATTCGGACCGCTGGGCATTCGCGTCAATTCGATCGCCCCCGGCATGATCTGGACAGAGAAGCAAACCGCGCGCGCACAAGCCGACGATCCGGCCAAGCTCGCGCGTTATCTGGAACGGCAGTGCATCAAGGAACCGCTGGAGCCCGCGGACGTATCGCGGCTCGCCCTTTGGCTTGCGTCGGCGGAAGCCCGCCGCGCGTCGGGCCAGACTTACGTGATCGACGGCGGCGTCGTGTAGCCGCGCTAACCAAATCGAAAAACCCACTCGGGAGAGGAAACATGAAGATCAATCGCAGAAACTTCGTCGCTCTGGGCGCCGCCGGTGCCGCATCGCTCGCCATGCCGTCGATCGGCCGCGCGCAAGGCGCCAACGTCTCGTTCATGAGCTTTAACTTCGCCGAAGATCCGAACCGTCCGTTCATCCAGAAGGTGGTCGAGGACTTCAAGGGTTCGAGCGGCATCACGGTCGAGCCGATCGGTTCGGCCTGGGGCGACATGCAGCGCAACATCCTGCTGCGCCAGCGTTCGCGCACCTTGCCGCAGACCGCGCAGATCCAGGATCGTTGGCTGCCCGCGATCGCCCAGATGCAGGAAACCGTCGATCTCGGCGCGCTGCTCGGCCGCCCGGCGATCGAAGAAGCGATCGATCCGGGTGCCTTGGGCCTCGGCCTCGTCGCCAATAAGCTGGTCGGCTTGCCGCTGATCTCGGGCTCGGTCGGCTTCGTCGCGAATAAGGAAATCATGGCGAAGGCCGGCATCGCCAAGGTGCCGGAAACGATCGACGAGTTCCGTGCGGCCCTGCTCGCCGTGCGCGACAAGGTGCCCAACTCGGTGCCGTTCGGCATGGCGACCAAGAACCCGAGCTCGATCCCGCTCGACCTCATGCTGCTCGTCTGGGCGCATGGCGGCCGTTTGGTCGACGACGAAGGCAAGGTCGTGGCGAATTCGCCCGCGACGCGCGCGGCGTTCGAATTCATCGCCGGCTTGATGCGCGATCGCCTGGTGGCGCCGGAAATCGATCGTCCGGATGCGCGCCGACTGTTCGCGCAAGGGACTTGCGCGTTCTATATCGACGCACCGGCGGCGCGCACCTTCGCGCGCAGCTTCTCGGGCCGCGGCGAAGCAGCCGACGCGTTCGTGCTGCCGATGAAGACGCCGATCCTGCGTGCGGGCGATTCCCCGCGTTCGGTCGAATGGGGCCAAGTGATCTCGATGTTCGCGACGGCGCCGGTGGCGGCGGACGCGCCCGTCGTGCGCTGGTTGCGCAACTTCATCAGCAACGGCGTGCAGACGACGCTGCCGTTGCAGCTGGGCGGCTTGCCGACGACGAAGTCGGGCCGCGCTTCGCCGATCGTGCGCAACGACAACTTCCTCAAGGATTGGGCGGCCGCCGTCGGCGTCACGCGCAAGCACGAAATCGGCGTGTGGTCGAACGGTCCGGAACTCTCCACGATCCTCAGCGAGGAAATGCAGGCCGCCTTGCTCGGCCAGAAGAACGCCAACGCCGCGGTCGACGCCATACAGTCGCGTATGGAACAGTCGATGGCGCGCCGGGGCTGAGGCGGGCATGACGCAAGTCACGGGAAACGCGACGGCGGGCGGCGATAAGCCGTCCCGCCTGCGCGTCTCGTCTGCCGCGCGATGGGGCGGGCTGAAGGCGGGGGAGCGGCGCGTTGGGCTGCTGTTCCTCGCGCCCGCCCTGATCGCGTTTGCGACCGTGATCGCGTGGCCGTTCCTGCGGGCGCTGGGCTACGCGTTCACGCGCTACGATCTGCAAACGCCGGTGCCGCGCTTCATCGGCTTCGACAATTTCCGGATGATCCTGTCCACGCCGGAAATTCTCGGTAGTTTCGTCACGACCGGAATCTATGTCGGCCTGGCGACGGGCTTCACCGTTCTTCTCGGCTTCGCCTGGGCGATGATTCTGAACCAGCCCTTCCGGGGGCGCGGTGCCATTCGCGCGATCTCGCTGATCCCCTGGGTGCTGCCGTCGACCGTGTCGGCCTTCGTGTGGGGCTGGATCTTCAACAGCCGCTACGGCTTGCTGAACGCGCTGTTTCTTGAGCTTGGGCTGATCGACCACCCGACCGCGTGGCTGTCCACGCCCAACGGGGCGATGGCGGCGGTCGTCGTCACCAAAGTGTGGCTGTCGATCCCGCTATTCATGACCTTCTTCCTGGCCGGCTTGCAAAGTCTCGACCGCGAGCAGATCGAAGCAGCGCGCGTCGACGGGGCGGGGAACTGGCCCGTGCTGCGCGATCATGTGCTGCCGCATCTGCGGCCCGTGCTGCTGGTCGTGATCGTGCTGGGTGTGATCGGCAATCTGCAGCATTTCGACACGATCTACGCGCTGACCGGCGGCGGCCCCGTGCGCGCCACGGCGGTGCTGTCGATCGAGGTCTATCGCCGCGCCTTCGATCAATGGGATACGGGCCTTGCCTCGGCGATCGGCTTGCTGTGGGTCGCGACGATCCTGCCGGCTGCCGCTTATTATTTGCGTCATCTGTTGCGGGGCGTGTGATGCTCGATCTTTCTTCGCCCAGCGCACGGGTCGTTTTCACGCTGGTTCTAGGCGCGATCGCGTTATTCCTGTTCTTCCCGATCTATTGGCTGACGATTTCGGCCTTCAAGGGCAACGCCGAGCTTTACCGCATCATCCCGACCTTGTGGCCGAACGCGCCCGTACTCGATAATTTCGTCACCGCGTTCGGGCGCGGCCGCTTACTCGACCAGTTGCGCAATAGCTTGGTCGTGTCGGGATCGGCGGCCGCCCTTAACACGATGCTGGCGATGTATGCGGGCTATTCCTTCGCCAAGTTCCGCTATGCCGGGCGGCGCTGGACGATGCTGCTGTTGCTGTCCGCGCAGGTGTTCCCGTTCGGCCTGTTGCTCATCAGCCTTTATCCGCTGGTGACGGAATTGGGCCTGATCGACACGCATCTCGGCCTCACGCTGTCCTACATCGTGTTCGCGCTGCCGGTATCGACCTACATGCTCTACAGCTACTTCACCCAAGTGCCGAGCGAGCTGATCGAAGCCGCGCGCGCCGATGGGGCGGGGGAGTTGCGCATCTTCCACACCATCGTGCTGCCCGTTTCCGTGCCGGCTCTCGTCACCGTGTTCCTCTACGGCTTCATGTGGTCGTGGAACGATCTGCTCTACTCGTTGACGCTGATCGTGTCGGAGGACAAGCGCACGATCGGGCCGGGCTTGCTGCTGTCCTATCTCAACGAAGTCAACGCGGATTGGGGCGGGGCGATGGCCGCGTCGCTGGTCGCGTCGTCGCCCATCGTCGTCGCGTTCGCATTCCTGCAGCGCTGGTTCATCCAAGGCGTGACCGCCGGAGCCGTGAAATGAGCAAACTGAAAGGCGTCTTCCCCGTTCTTCCCACGCCGTTCGACGCGAAGGGGGCGGTTGACGAAGCGTCGTTGCTGCGGTTGCTCGAATTCGCGATCGAATCCGGCGCCGACGGTTTCGTCTATCCGGGTATGGCCAGCGAAGTCGAAACATTGAGCCCGGAGGAACGCAAAGCCGCCGTCGTGGCGTTGGGCAAGGCGCTGCGCGGGCGGATCAAGTTCGTTGTCGGCGCCAGCGCGGCCGATCCCGACGAAGCCGCGGCGCGCGCGCGCGAAGGGGCGGAAGCCGGGGCTTCGGCCGCGATGATCATGGCGCCCGCGAAAGCGGGGCAGGATGTTGCAGCACACATCGCGTTCTATGCCCAAGTCGCGAAGAACTGCCCGATCCCGATCATGTTGCAGAACGCGCCGGCCCCGAACGGTGCGGGTTTGAAGCCCGAGGCGGTCGTGCAAGTGGCGCTGGCGGTCCCCACCGTGCGCTACGTGAAGGAAGAAACGCTGCCCTGCGGCCAGCATGTGACGAAGATTCTCGCCGCCGCCGCCGGCAAGCTCGACGGCGTGTTCGGCGGGGCGGGGGCGCGTTACTTGATCGACGAACTCGTGCGCGGCGCTGCGGGCACGATGCCGGCGATCGAGATGGCCGACGTACATGTCGATATCGTGCGCGCGTTCGAGAAGGGCGACACCAAGAAAGCGCGCTATCTCTATTCGCGCACGCTGCCGCTGCTGCTGTTCCAGCAAACTTTCCGCGTGCGCATGACCAAGACCGTGCTGCAAGCGCGCGGGCTGGTCGGTTCCAACGCCTCGCGCGCTGCCGGGCCCGTGCCTGACGCAGGCGACAACGTGGAACTCGCCGCGTTGATCGCGGAAGCCGCCGATCTGTTCAATCGCCATCCCGTCCGCGAGGCCGCGCAATGAGCTTCGACGCGATCAAGAAGGTCGAGACCTTCATCATCTCCATCCCGCGCGACGTGCCTTATCTCGGGCCGCTGCGCGAGGGCGAGAAGATCAACGAGAAGGGCTATTTGATCCGCAAGGGCAACCGCTCGATCTATCCCAGCAGCGACATGTCGATGCTGATCAAGATCACGTCGGAAAGCGGCAAGATCGGCTGGGGCGAGACCTACGGCATCGTGGCGCCGCATGCGGTGAAGGCGATCATCGACGACGTGCTTGGCCCCGTCATGGTCGGCCGCAATCCGGCTGAGCCCGTGGTGCTGCACGAAGACTTGTACGATTTGATGCGCGTGCGCGGTTTCTTCGGCGGCTATTACGTCGATAGCCTTGCGGGCGTGGATATCGCCGTGTGGGATCTTTACGGCAAGCAGATGGGCCTGCCGGTCTCTGCGCTGCTCGGCGGACGGCGCCATGCGTCGTTGCCCGCTTACGTCTCGGGTCTGCCCAAGGCGACGCTGAAGGAACGCTGCGATCTCGCCGTCGAATGGGTGCGCAAGGGCTACAAGGCGATCAAATTCGCCGCCGCCGTGTCCGACGAAGGCATCGTCGCCGAAATGGCGGCGTTGCGCGAAGCGGTCGGGCCGGGGATCGATCTGATGGTCGATCTGCATTGGAAGTTCACGTCGGCCGAAGCGATCCGCCTCATTCGGCGTCTCGAAGCGCATAACCTTTATTTCGCCGAAGCGCCGTGCGAGCCCGAAGATCTGGAAGGCCAGACGATCGTCGCGCGCGGCATCGGCTGCCCGCTGGCGCTGGGCGAGGAATTGCGCACGGTGTTCGAATATCGCCCGCGCTTCGAAAAGCGCACGATGACGATCATCCAGCCCGAGATGGGCCATACAGGCATCACCGAGTTCCTGCATATCGGTCGCCTGGCGCACGCCTTCCATGTCGACACGATCCCGCATGCCTCGATCGGCATCGGTATTTTCATGGCGGCGAGCTTGCAGGCGACGTCGGCGCTGAAGCGCGTGCCGTATCACGAATATCAACACTCGATCTTCGACAAGAATTTGAAATTCGTGACCGGCAAGATGGGCTGCGAGAAGGGGCATTACATCCTGCCGGAAGGTCCCGGCCTGGGCGTCGAGCCGCATCCCTCCGTGTTCGACTACGTGATCGGCTAGGGCGATGCGCTTCTCTGGCATCTATCCCGTCCTCTACGCGTTCTTCCGCGAGAACGGCACGCTCGACGATGCGGCGATGGAAGCCCAGGTCGAGCATTGCCTTGACGCGGGCGCGCACGGGATCACGGTGTTGGGCCTCGTCACCGAAGTGAACAAGATGACGACCGCCGAACGGCTGCATCTCGTTCAAATCGTCGGCAAGAAGATCGCCAAGCGCGTGCCCTATGCGGTGACGATCGCCGAGCCGGACGTGGCGGGGCAGGTGCAATTCGCCAAGGATGCGAAAGCGGCAGGTGCCGATTGGGTGATTCTACAACCGCCGCCGGGCCCGGCCGTGCCCGAGCGCGATCTGCAACGCCATTTCGGCGGCATCGCCGACAAGGTCGATCTGCCCGTCGCGATTCAGAACAACCCGGTGAACCTGCCGTCCTTTCTGTCGCCAGACGCGTTGGTTGAAGTCTGCAAGGCGCATCCGAATATCCGCTTGCTGAAAGCCGAAGGCTGGTCGGTCGAAATCGCGCGTGTGCTCGACGCCCTCGGCGGCTCGGTCGATGCGTTCGGCGGCCATGGCGGGATCGAGTTCCTGTCGCTGCTGCGTAGCGGCGGGGCGGGGTTGATCCCGGCCCCCGATTGCGTCGCGTTGCAGGTCGCGTTGTTCGAGGATTTCCAAAGCGGCGACTCGGCGCGCATCGAAAACGCCAAGCGCCTGCACGCGACGGCGCTGCCGCTGATCGTGTTCATGACGCGCTCGCTGCCCGGCCTTGTCGCCTACGGCAAGCGCCTGATGGCGCAACGCCTGGGGCTGGCGCGGACCTATGAACGCGCGCCCTTTCATACGTCGACGCAATTCGGGCTCGACGAGTCCGATCGCCTGATCGCCGATATCAAGAACATCGAAAAGACACTCAAACGGAGGAAACCATGAAACGTCGTACGCTACTTGCGGCCGGTACCGCCGCCGCCACGCTCGCGGCCTTGCCGCGCGCCCAGGCGCAAGCGCCGATCACGCTCGATTTCCCGTCCTGGCAGGCCGAAGAGCCCGGCGTGTCGGCGTGGTGGAAGGCGCTGATCGCCGAATTCGAAGGCGCCAATCCGGGCGTGAAGATCAATCTCTATTCGATCCCCTTCGCGCAATACGTCCAACAGCAGACGGTGCGTTTCGCGGGCAACAACCCGCCGGACATCGTTCATCTGCCGACGCGCAACTTCGCGGCCTTCGCGTCGCAAGGCTGGCTGGCGCCGATCGACGATCGCATCACCAAGACCGACATTCTGCAGAACTGGACGCCGTTGCAGGGCGACATGCGCTGGGACGGCAAGACCCAGGGCGTGCTGCTGATGGGCTATGGCTCGGTCCTCTACTACAACGAAAAGCTTCTGGCGGAAGCGGGCGTAAGCGTGCCGACGACCCCGGCCGAATGGCTCAACGCCATCGAGAAGACGACCAAGCGCGATCAAGGCCAGTTCGGCCTTGTCGCCACGTCGGTCGAGCATCCGAATCTGGTGGTCGAAACGGGCACCTGGCTGATGGGCCAAGGCCTCGATTGGGTGAAGGGCGGCAAATACGCTTTCACCGATCCGCAGGTCGTCGCCGTGGTCGAGCAATATCGCCGCGCGATGCGCAACGCGCCCCCGGGCATGGATTCGGCGAAGGGCCGTCAGTTGTTCATCGACGGCAAGGCCGCGTTCCTGCGCGACGGGCCGTGGATCTGGGCGTTCGTCGAGCGCGCACCCGAAGCCGTGCGCGCCTCGCTGAAGGTCGCGCGCGTTCCCTTCCCGAAGGAAACGGGCGGCACGTCCAACTCGATCCACATGCCGGCCAATCTCGCGGCCAACAAGAAGGATCTGGTCTGGAAGTTCATCGAACTCGCCGCCTCGCCGAAATGGCAGTCGGAATACATCTTGAAGGCGGCGTCGCCGGCCCCGCGTCGCGGCGCCTTGCCGGCCGACGCGGCCGCGCGCCTGCCGCATCTCAAGATCGTCATGGACGCGGCGGCCACGGCGTCGTCGGTGTTCCCGACGAACCCGGCCTTGCAGGAAGGCTATAACGAGTATGCGTCGATCTTCGGCCGCGCGATGATGCGGTTGATCTCGACCGACGAAACCACGGCCAATGTGCTCGCCAATCTCCAGCGCGAGCTGGAACGCGCATTGCCGCTGGCTTGAGGATAACGGACATGGGCGCGCGGCGTCAGACCTATATCGCTTATGGGCTTCTGGCGCCCGCGTTCCTGCTCGTGGCGGGGTTGATCGTTTACCCGCTTTATATGGTGTTGGAGACGAGCTTGCGGGTGGGGCGCGCGCCGAACGTCGCGCGCCTCGACCGCTTGCCGCTCGGCTTCGGCAATTATTGGCGCGCGCTGACCGACGACGTGGTTTGGCATTCGGCGGGCGTGACGGTCGTCTATGCCGTCGGCACGATCGCGCCGGCTTTCTTGATCGGCTTGCTGCTGGCATTGTTGCTGAACCGCGACTTTCCCGGGCGGCGCTGGCTGCGCAGCTTGATGCTGCTGCCCTGGGCCGTGCCCGGTGTGGTCGCGGCGATCGCGTTCTTGTGGATGTTCGATTCATCCTACGGCGTGGTGAACGCGCAGTTGCGTAAAGTCGGCCTCGCGACGACGGATATCGCCTGGTTCGTCCATGGCGATACGGCGTTGTTCGCGGTCATCCTGCCGACGATCTGGAAATGCTTCCCGTTCTTCGCGCTGACGCTGCTGGCCGCGTTGCAATCGGTCCCGCAAACGCTGTACGAGGCCGCGCGCGTCGACGGCGCCAGCCCGTTCCAGATTTTCCGCAACGTCACCTGGCCCGGTATTCGTGGCGCCGCCGCGCTCGCCATCGTGCTGCAAGGTCTGTGGGTGGTGAAGGATTTCGACCTCGTCTTCGCCACGACCGGCGGCGGCCCGTCGCGCGCCACGCAGACGCTGTCGCTGCTGGTCTACGAAGAAGCCTTCCAATTCTTCCGCATGGGGCAGGCGGCCGCGATCGGCGTGTTGATGCTGATCTTGTGCGCGTGTCTCGCCTATCTCGCGATGCGCTGGGGCCGAAAGGATTTCCACTGATGCCCGTTCCGGTCTGGCGCCCTTATATATTGCTGGCGACGGCACTCGCCTGTCTGGTGATCGTGTTGTTCCCGTTCTATTGGATCATCATCACGTCGATCCTGCCGACGGAGATCCTGCTGTCGCGCAATCCGCCGCTGTTGCCGCCCTTGGGCGAAGTGACGTTCGCGGCGTATTTCGAGGTGTTCGCGCGCAAGCCGCTGCTGATTTGGATTTCGAATTCGATGTTGATCACGGCGGGCACGTTGGCGATCACGATCTCGACGGGGGCGATGGCGGGCTATTCGCTTTCGCGCTTCCGCACCAAGGCGCAGCAGGCGATGGGCTTCGGCCTGCTCGCCAGCAAGATGCTGCCGGGTTCGCTGATCATCATCCCGTTCTTCATTCTGTTTTCGAAGGCGGGGCTGATCGAATCCAAGCTTGGTGTCATCCTGGCGAATTCGGCGACCGCAGTACCCTTCGCGACATGGCTGCTGAAGGGCTTCTTCGACGCGATCCCGCGCGAGTTGGAACAGGCGGCGATGATCGACGGCTGCAACGAATGGCAGGCTTTCCGCCATATCGTATTGCCGCTGGCGGCCCCCGGCCTTGCGGCGGCGTCGGCCTATATTGCAATCGTCACCTGGGCCGATCTCGTCTTCGCGCGCACGCTGAACTCGAAGCCCGAGAATTGGGTCGTGACCGTGGGCTTGCAGTCCTTCACCGGCGAATATCTGGTCGAATGGGGTGCTTTGATGGCCGCGTCCGCCGTGTCGCTGTTGCCGATGCTGGTGCTGTTCCTGCTGCTCGAACCCTTCCTGGTGAAGGGCAGCACGCAAGGCTCGCTGGCGAACTAGACTTCCAGCGCCTTGTGGATGTCGGCCGCGAGGTCGGACGACGCGACCGCATCGCGCGCGCGCGGATGGGCGTCGTCGATCCGGCGATCGAGGCGTGCACGGGCGGGTGAGCCAGCGAGCAGCACCACGCGATCGGCGAGGTAAAGCGCTTCGTCGACGTCGTGCGTGACGAACAGGATCGTCTTGCCCGTGGCGGCACGAATGCGCAGCAATTCGTCTTGCAGGAAGCGCCGCGTGATCGCGTCCAGCGCCGCGAAGGGTTCGTCCATCAGCAGCAGATCAGGATCGACCGCCAGCGCACGGGCGAGCGCCACGCGCTGACGCTGACCGCCCGAAAGTTGATGCGGCCATTTGCCCGCTTGATCGGCGAGGCCGACGAGCGCGAGCGCGTCTTCGGCGCGTTTGCGCCGGTCCTGCTTGGACAGGTTCAAGCCTTCGAGGCCGAGTTCGACATTCGCCAGAATGCGCCGCCACGGCAGCAGGCGCGAATCCTGGAACACCAGCGCGATCGGCCGCGTGCCCTTCTTGTCGGAAAGTG
>JAIUNH010000089.1 GCA_020161965.1 Pseudomonadota bacterium | reverse complement strand
TCACGCTGGCCTTGGCGCAGATGGCGTTCTTCTTCGCCCTGCAAGCGCCCTTCACCGGCGGCGAAGACGGCTTGCAGCGCGTCCCCCGCGGCACGATGTTCGGCATCCTCGATCTGCGCAACGACTATGTCCTCTATTACGTCGTCGCGACGATCTTCCTGGCGGCGTTCCTGCTGATCTATCGCATCGTGCATTCGCCCTTCGGCCAGGTACTGAAGGCGATCCGCGAGAACGAGCCGCGCGCGATCTCGCTCGGCTACCGCGTCGATCACTACAAGCTCGCCGCGTTCACGATGTCGGCCACGATTGCGGGTCTCGCGGGGGCGACCAAGGCGATCGTATTCCAGCTCGCCTCGCTCACCGACGTGCATTGGTCGATGTCGGGCGAGGTCGTGCTGATGACGCTGGTCGGCGGGCTTGGCACCGTGTTCGGCCCGATGATCGGGGCGGCGGTCATCGTCTCGATGCAGAACTATCTGGCCGAGCTTGGTCAGTGGGTGACTGTCGTGCAAGGCGTGATCTTCGTGGTCTGCGTGCTCGCGTTCCGGCGCGGTATCGTGGGCGAGATCGCGGCCAAGATCAAAAAGCCGCTTTAAAACGACTCGGCCACCTGTATTAGATTTCCCCTGCGGCACGCGGAAAAGCGGCCGAAGGGGGAGTCCATGCTCGATCAATATTTCGGCCTCACGCAGGCCCGCACCACCGTCCGCACGGAAATTCTGGCGGGCGTCACCACCTTCCTGACGATGGCCTACATCATCGTCGTCAATCCCTCGATCCTCGAGATCGCGGGGATGGACAAAAACTCGGTGTTCGTCGCGACCTGTCTCGCGGCGGCCTTGTCCTGCTTCATCATGGGGCTCTACGCCAACTACCCGATCGCCTTGGCGCCGGGGATGGGCCTCAACGCCTTTTTCGCCTTCGGCATGGTTAAGGGCATGGGCATGTCGTGGGAGACGGCGCTGGGCGCCATCTTTTGCTCCTCGGTGCTGACCGTGGCGCTGTCGCTCAGCCCCGCCCGCGCCTGGATCTTCGACGGCATTCCCCGCGCCCTGAAATACGGCATCGCGGGCGGCATCGGCTTGTTCCTGGCGATCATCGGCCTGAAGAACGCGGGCATCGTCGTCGATCATCCCGCAACGCTGGTGACCTTGGGCGACCTTAAATCCGGCCCCACCGTGCTGGCGGCGATCGGCTTCGTCGTCATGGTGGCGCTCGACGCGCGCAAAGTGCCGGGTGCGATCATCATCGCCATTCTGGGCACCACGGCTGTGGGCGTGATCCTGGGTCTCACCACATTCCAGGGCATCGTCTCCGCCCCGCCGTCGATCGCGCCGACCTTCCTGAAGCTCGATATCTGGGGTGCGCTGCAGATCAGCGTGATCTCGACAATCCTGGTGCTGATGTTCGTCGATCTGTTCGACACGGCGGGCACGCTGGTCGGTGTTACGCAACGCGCCGGGTTGATGACGCCGGACGGCAAGCTGCCGCGCCTCAAAAAGACGCTGGTCGCGGACTCGTCCGCGTCGCTGATCGGCTCGCTGCTGGGTACCTCCAACACCACCAGCTACATCGAAAGTGCGGCGGGTGTCGAAGCCGGCGGGCGCACGGGGCTCGTCGCCGTGGTCGTCGGGTTGTTGTTCGTCGCCGCCTTGGTGTTCGCGCCGCTGGCGAACACGGTCCCGGCCTACGCCACCGCCCCGGCCTTGATCCTGGTCGCCTGCTACATGGCCAAGGGCTTGGTCGATCTCGACTGGAACGACATCACCGAATACGCGCCGGGGATGATCGCCGCGATGGCGATGCCGTTCACCTTCTCGATCGCGCATGGCATCGCGTTCGGCTTCATTTCCTATGCCGCGATCAAGGCGCTGGCCGGGCGTGCGTCCGAAGTCTCGGGGGCGGTCTGGACCATCGCGATCCTGTTCGTCTTGAAGTTCGCGTTCCTGGGCTAGTCGCGTTAGGATCGGGCGCATGGTGGGCATCGTTCATCGTGCGCTCGGTCCGGGCGACGAAGCCAAGCTCGAGTTCTTTCTGGCGCAAACGCCCGAAAGCTCGATGTTCCTGCGTTCCAACTTACGCGCCGCCGGGATCGTCGATCGCGGCGAGCGTTTCCAGGGCAGCTATGCCGGCACGTTCGAAGACGGCGTGCTGATCGGTGCCGCCGCGCTCTACTGGAACGGCAATCTGATGATCCAATGCCCGCAAGCTTATGCGGGCGCGTTGGTCGCCGAAACGCTGGCCGCCGGTTTGCCGCGCGCGGCGTCGGGCATTATGGGCCCGTCCGCGCAGGTCGAAGAAGCGATCCAGATCCCGCCCTTCTCGCTGCGCCGCGCGCGCCTCGCCGCCCGCCAGGATTTGTTCGCGCTGGCGCTGGCCGATCTCAAACCACCCGCATTGCCGGGCCCGGAATTCACGCTGGGTGCGGCGACCGGCGACGACCGCGCGATTCTGCGCGATTGGCGCTACGCCTATTGCCGCGAAGTCCTGTCCTGGCCGGACGGTGCTGAATCCAAGCGGCGCGCGGCCGAGGAAATCGACCGGACGATCGACGACGGTCTCGGCTTCGTGCTGCGCCGCGCGGGCGCGCCGGTCGCCTATGCCGGGATAAACGCGCGCCTGCCCGATATCGTGCAGATCGGCGGCGTTTACGTCCCGCATGCCGAGCGCGACCAAGGTTACGGGCGGCTCGCGACCGGGGCGGCCCTCGCCTCGGCCAAGGCGGCGGGGGCGACGAACGCGATCCTGTTCACCGGCATCGAAAATGCAGCGGCGAAGTTCTGCTACGAAGGCCTGGGCTTCCGGGTCGTCGGCGACTACGCGATCGTCCTGTACTGATATCGAGGCCGCCATGATCTCCCATTTCGTCGCCGCCAAGGATTTGCCCTGGCGGGCTTCGCGCTTTCCCGGCGTGGAAACCAAATCGCTGTTCTTCGATGCGAAGACCGGCATGGCGACGGTGCTTACGCGCCTCGCCCCCGGCGCCAAACTGCCCGATCACGAGCATGTGCTGGTCGAGCAGACCTATGTGCTGGAAGGCGAGTTGCACGACCGCGACGGTGTCGCGCGCGCGGGCGAATTCGTCTGGCGCCCGGCGGGCAGCCGTCACGAGGCGTGGACGCCCAATGGCTGCATGACGCTGGCGATTTTCCAAATCCCCAATCGCTTCTATGCCGAAGACGGCGGCATTGCGGATTTCGAGAATAATCCGTGGGAAGCGCGCTGGGCGGAAACGCTGGCGGCGCGGCAGTCAGGCTAAAGCGGATTTCTCATGCATCTCGCGCGTGTCCTTGGCGGGCACGACGGGCACGAATTCGAATCCGATCCCAAGCCCACGCCAATGCAGCACCCATTGCTGCAGCTTGGCCGCGTCGTCGGCGCGCATCAATTGGAAGCAGCGCGTCATGTCGATCGACACCCAAGAGTCGATATATTCGACGCCATCGGGCAGGCCGCGCCCCTTCTCCGCCATGTGGCGATAGATGGGCACCATATCGCCGCCGGTGAATGTTTCGACGACCATGAACAACATGCGGTCAGTCCTCGCGCTTGTGGCCGTCGAGACGCTGGGCCTCCAGCGCATCCTGCGCCGTTTGCCGCTCGCGTTCGGCCTTGGTGCGGCCGAATTTCGTGCGGTTGGCATCGGCCTGTGCCGCACGATCTTCGCGCGTTTTGGCTTTGCGCGCGCGGTTGAGATTGACGATTTCAGCCATAGGACTAGCTTAGCGCCCACATGGTGATGCGCAATACCCCCACGCGCTACGGCGCGCCCGCCCGCACGTTCCACTGGCTGACGGTCCTGCTCGTCGCCGGATTGTTCGGACTCGGGCTTTATATGACGCGGCTCGAATTCTCCGATTGGAAGCTGCGCGTCTATTCCTGGCACGAGACGGTGGGCGTGTGCGTCTTTCTGCTCACGTTGGCGCGCCTGGGCTGGCGGCTTTATTCGCCGCCCCCGCCTTTGCCGCCCGCCCCGTGGGTCGAGCATCTCGCGGCCGAGTCCGCGCATCGTTTTCTGTATTTCTGCCTGATCGTGCAGCCGATCCTGGGCTGGATGGGCTCCAACGCCTTCGGCTTTCCGGTCGTGTGGTTCGGGCTTGTGCCGCTGCCCAACCCGTTGCCGAAGGACGACGACCTCGGCGGCCTGCTGCTCGGCGCGCATTCGCTGCTCGCCTATGCGATGGGCTTGGTGCTGCTGATCCACGCAGGCGCGGCGCTGCATCACCATTTCGTGCGCCGCGACACGATCCTGGCGCGCATGACACCGGGCATCAAACCGCGTCCGGAAAAGTTTTAAAACAGCGAGCCCTGGCGGGTATCCGGCGCTTTTTTCTTCGGCGCCTCGGGCGGCGGTTCGGCATCCACGGCCGGTTCGAAACACCCCGCATCGTCGTGTTTGACCGAGTTCACATAGGTCGACACGCGCGTATAGGTGAGCCACTCCGACGGCGGCGCTTTGATCAGCGACGCGGGATCGACCGCCGGATCGAGCCACGCCGCCCAATCCTCGGGCGCCAAAATGATCGGCACGCGGTCATGGAATTGCGCCATCAGCGAATTCGCCGCCGTGTTGACGATGGTGAAGCTTTCCAGCACCTCGCCCTTGGGCGGGACCCAGCGTTCCCAGAGCCCCGCGAAGGCGAACGGCGCGCCGTCCTTCATGCGGAACAGCAAAGGCTGTTTCGTTTTGGTGCCCAATGTCTGCCATTCGTAAAACCCGTCGGCGGGCACTAGGCAGCGGCGCTGGCGATAGGCTTGTTTGAAGGCGGGCTTCTCGGCCACCGTCTCGCCGCGCGCGTTGATCATGTGGCTTTGCAGTTTCGTGTCTTCGGCCCAATAGGGCACGAGGCCCCAGCTCAGCATCGCCAATTCCCGCCCGCCATCGGCCGCCCGGCGGATCACCGGGGCCGTCTGGGTCGGCGCCACGTTCCAGCGCGGCTGGAGATTGGGCAACGGGCCGTCGAATCCGAAGACCCGGCGCATCGCTTCGACGGGGGTGGTGATGGAGTAGCGGCCGCACATGCACCGGTTATCCCTCTTGCGCCGGGGCTTGGCAATTGTGTCGTCCGGGATGCTATTCTCCCGCGCGAATATTGCCAGGGAGCCTCGTCCATGAAGTTCGGTGTCGGTCAATCCCCGCGTCGTCTCGAAGATCGCCGTCTTTTGCTCGGCCACGGCCGTTACACCGACGACACGCTGCTGCCCCGGCAAAGCCACGCCTATTTCCTGCGCTCACCCCAGGCGCACGCCAAGATCAAGCGCCTGGACGTGACGGCCGCGAAAGCCGCCCCGGGCGTGCTGGCGGTCGTGACCGGCGCCGATCTCGAAGCCGCCGGTGTGGGCCACCTGCCCTGCATGGCGCCGCAAAAGCATCGCGACGGTTCGACGACCTGGGTCCCGCCGCGTCCGGCTTTGGCCACGGATGCGGTGCGCTTCGTCGGCGATCCGATCGTGCTGATCGTCGCCGAGACGCTGGCCGACGCGCGCGACGCGGCCGAAATGGTCGAAATCGAATTCGAAGAATTGCCGGCCGTCGGCGACATCGCGCGCGCCGCCGCCAAGGGCGCGCCGGCCGTCTGGGCGAAGGCGCCGGGCAACGTGGCGCTCGATTGGGACATGGGCGACAAGGCGAAGGCGGACGAGTTGTTCGCCAAGGCCGCGCGCGTGATCGAGCTCGACCTCGTCAACAGCCGCTTGGCGCCGTCGTCGATGGAGCCGCGCATGGCGATCGGCGAATGGGATGCCAGCCTGCAGCGCATGACGCTGCATTGCGGCAGCCAGGGCGGTGCGGGCCTTCGCAAGGTGCTGACCAACTACGTGTTCAAGATCCCCGAAAACGCGCTGCGCGTGATTTCGGGCGATGTGGGCGGCGGCTTCGGGATGAAGATCTTCCTCTATCCCGAATATATCGGCGTGTTGTTCGCCGCCAAGCTGATCAGCCGTCCGGTCAAGTGGACGGGCGATCGCAGCGAAGCCTTCCTCGCCGACACGCATGGCCGCGACCATCTGACCAACGCCAAGCTGGCGGTCGATGCGAACGGCAAGTTCCTGGCGCTGAAGGTCTATACGCAGGCCAATCTCGGCGCCTATCTGTCGCATTACGGGCCGTTCATCCCGACCTTCGCGGGCACGGCGATGCTGGCGGGCGTCTATACGTTCGGCGCGGTTTATTGCCATGTCGTCGGCTATTTCACGAACACCGCCCCGGTCGACGCTTATCGCGGTGCGGGCCGCCCGGAAGCGAACTACGTGACCGAGCGCATCGTCGATCTCGCGTCGCGCGAATTGGGTATCGCGCCCGACGAACTTCGCCGCCGCAATTTCATTCCGCCCTCGGCGATGCCGTACACGACCGCACTCGACACGACGTATGACAGCGGCGAGTTCGCGCAGAACCTGACCGACGCGATGAAATTCGCCGATTGGGACGGGTTCCCCGCGCGCAAGGCCGCCAGCAAGGCCAAGGGCATGCTGCGCGGGCGCGGCCTGATCACCTATGTCGAAGCATGCGGCGGCGGGTCGGAGGAAACGGCGCAATTGCGTTTCGATTCCAGCGGCGGCGCCACGATTTTGATCGGCAACCAATCCAACGGCCAAGGCCACGAGACCGCCTATGCGCAGATGGTGTCGGAGCGCCTGGGTGTGCCAATGGACAGCGTGCGGGTGATTCAGGGCGACACCGATACCGTGCTCTATCCCGGCATGACCGGCGGCAGCCGTGCACTCGCCGTGTCGGGTTCGGCCGTCGGCAAGGCGGTCGAGCGCGTCATCGCCAAGGGCAAGAAGATCGCCGCCCATGTGTTGGAAGCGGCCGAAGCCGACATCGAATTCGACGGCAAGGATTTCCGCATCGCGGGCACCGATAAGGCGAAAAGCTTCGTCGATATCGTCAAGACCAGCTTCGTCACCGCGAAGCTGCCCGCCGATATGAGCATCGGCATCGACGAAACCGGCAGTTTCCAGCCGCCGGGCGCCACCTATCCCAATGGTTGCCACATCGCGGAAGTCGAGATCGACCCGAATACCGGCGAGGTGAAGGTGCTCGACTACACGGTCGTCGACGATTTCGGCAACGTGATGAACCCGATGATGGTTGAAGGCCAGGTGCATGGCGGTGTGGCGCAAGGCCTGGGCCAGGCGCTGCTCGAAAACTGCGTTTACGATCCCGAGACCGGGCAGCTGCTGACCGGCTCGTTCATGGATTACGCGATGCCGCGCGCCTACGATTTGCCGCCGATCCGCTTCGCCTATAACGAAGTGCCGTGCCGCAACAATCCGCTGGGCGTGAAAGGTGCGGGCGAAGCCGGTGCGATCGGCGCCCCGCCGTCGATCATCGCGGCGGTCGTTGATGCGCTGGCCGAATATGGTGTCAAACATATCGACATGCCCGCGACGCCGGAGAAAGTGTGGCGCCTGATCCAAGCGGGTTCGGCCAAGGCCGCGGCGGAGTGAGCCTCGACTTCGCCGGCTTGCGCCCCGGCCTGATCGCGCTGGCGCGCGAGGCGGCCACGGAAATTCTGCGCATCTACGCGCGGGATTTCGATGTGCGCGCCAAGGCCGATCGTACGCCGGTTACGGAAGCGGACGAACGCGCCGAAGCGATCATCCTCGCCGGTCTCGCGAAACTCGCCCCCGGCGTTGCGGCCGTGGCCGAGGAAGCCGTCGCGCGCGGCGCCGTCGAATGGCCCGCCGTTCCCCCGCGCGAATTCTTCCTCGTCGATCCGCTCGACGGGACGCGCGAGTTCGTCGAGCGCAGCGATAATTTCGCGGTCAATATCGGCTTGGTGGTGGACGGCCGCCCCGTGCTCGGCGTCGTGCTACATCCCGTCTCCGGTGTCGCGTGGTCGGGCGGGACGGGGCTTGGCGCGATCCGCACGGAGAAGAACGGCACGGAAAATCCGATCCGCGCGCGCGGAAAACCCGCCGACGGCATGGTCGTCGTCACCTCCAAAAGCCATAGCTCGGGTGCCGAAAGCGCCTATTGCGACGGCATGGCGGTGAAGGAACATCGCAAAGTGGGCTCGGCCGCGAAATTCGGGCTGGTCGCCGAGGGCACGGCCGATCTCTATCCGCGCCTGGGGCCGACATCGGAATGGGATACGGCGGCGGGCGAGGCCTTGCTGGTCGCTTCGGGCGGGCATGTCGAGAAACTCGACGGTACCCCTCTCGTTTACGGCAAGCAGGGTTTCCGCAATCCCGATTTCGTCGCGCGCGGAGCGTGGTAAAGTTCCGCCGATAAACCGGAGGAAATCATGGCCCGTGTAAGCGATTTGACACCCGACGATTTGCCGCCCGATCTCGCGGCCATCTTCCGCAAATACGCGTCCGAATACGGGCCCTTCGCCAATCAGGCGTCGATCGTGGCGCATGTGCCCGCCGCCTTGCGCCACATCATGCCGATGCTGATGGAGTTGCGCGCGGCCAAAACGCTGCCGCGCCGTTATCTGGAAATCGCGATCGTCGTCGTCTCCAAACTCAACGCCTGCCATTACTGTGTGGGCCATCACGTGCCGATGCTGAAAGTCGAAGGCGTGCCCGAGGACGCGGTCGCGCAGATCCCCGATCAGGTGGATCACCCCGCCCTTACCGATATCGATCGTCTCGTGATCGCCTATTCGGTCGCGGTGACCAACGATCCGCATCGCATCGGCGACAAGATGCATGCCGAATTGCGCCAACATTTCACCGAAGCGCAGGTCGTGGAACTCACCTTGCGCATCGCGCTGACGACGTTCTTCAACAAATTCTCGGAAGCGCTCGGCATCGAGGAAGAGGGTGCGGCCGCGCACGCGGCGCAGTAACGTCTAGCGGCTCAACGCCGCCAACACGTCGTCGCCCGCCGCCGCCAATTCGCGCGCGGCGGTCGAGCCCGGCTCGAACTCCGTCACACCCAGCCCAGCACCCAGGCTCGACGCATAGGCCGTGCGATTGCCCAGCGCCACGCGGCACACGCCGGCCTCCAGCGCGTTGAGCTTTTCGACCATGTCGCTGGCAAGCGTCGAGCGCGGCGGCATGCGGTTGATGACGATCATCGACGGGCGGCGTTCTTCGCGCGCCAGCGCCAGCGTCGGCCCGGTCGCCCAGAGATCCATCGGCGACGGTTGCACGGGCACCAAAACCAAATTGGCGTAGCGGATAGCCGTGCGCGAATCCGTCATCGCATGCGGCGCTGAGTCGACGATCACGATATCGTGTTCGCGCGACATCCGGTCGAGTTCGGTCGGCAAGCGCCAGCCCGAGAGCTGGGCGAAGCCGAAGCCCAAACCCTGCCCGTCGCGCGCATTGAAGCGCAATTCGGTCCAGCGGGTGAAGGAGCCTTGCGGGTCGATATCGGCGGCGGCGGTGCGCAAACCCCGCCCCGCGAAATAGGCGGCCAAATGCGCGGCGAGCGTGGTTTTGCCCGCCCCTCCCTTTTGTTGTGCGACGACGACGATCCGCCCGGCCATAAGCCGAACATAGCGCGGGGCCCCCTCGCATGCTAGCAACCGGCGTCATGCGGCCCCGGAAGATCACCAAAGCGAGCCTGGCGCGCGCGGCAAGCGCTTTACGCGCCGGCCGCCTCGTCGCCTTCGCGACCGAAACGGTCTATGGGCTGGGGGCCCGCGCCGACGATCCGCGCGCGGTCGCCAAGATCTACGCCGCCAAGCGCCGCCCGCGTTTCAATCCGTTGATCGCCCATGTGCCCGATCTTGCCGCCGCCAAGCGCATCGCATCGTTCGATGCGCGCGCCGAGATGGTCGCGCGCGCGTTCTGGCCCGGCCCGTTGACGCTGGTGCTGCCGCTTCGAAGTTCTGCGGGCGTGTGCAACGCCGCGCGCGCCGGATTGCCCAGCATCGCGATCCGTGTGCCTGCACCCAAGCAAGCGCGCGATTTGCTGCGCTTGGCGGGCGTGCCCATCGCCGCCCCCAGCGCCAACCCGTCAGGCCGCTTGTCGCCCACGCGCGCGATCGACGTGGCGCGAGGGCTTTCGCATATCCAAGGCGACGTGCTCGATGGCGGGCCCTGCGCGGTTGGTGTGGAATCCACCATCGTCGATCTGACGGGCGAGACCGCGCGCCTGCTGCGCCCCGGCGGCGTGGCGGCGGAGGATATCGCCGCGTTGATCGGCGATCTTGCCGCCCCCGGCGGCAATACGATCAAAGCGCCGGGCATGCTCGCAAGCCATTACGCCCCGCGCGCCCAGTTGCGTTTAAACGCCGGCGGACCGGAAGCGGGCGAGCTTTATTTGGGTTTCGGCGGCATGCCGCAGGGGACCGACGGGATCGATCTGTCGCCACGCGGCGATCTGGCGGAAGCGGCGCGCAATCTGTTCGTCGCCTTGCGCGATCTCGACGGGCGTGGTGCCGCGCGCATCGCCGTCGCCGCCATTCCTGAAAAAGGCTTGGGACGCGCGATCAACGATCGCTTGCGCCGCGCCGCCGCTCCGCGCCCCTAGAAGGGCCGCGTCATATAGACGCCGCCGCCGAAACTCGTGATCACCGC
>JAIUNH010000088.1 GCA_020161965.1 Pseudomonadota bacterium | reverse complement strand
CCGTTTTGGCCGCGAACAGGAACAGGTCGGGCGCGGGTTTACCGTTCTTCACCATCGTCGAGCTGAAGCAGCGCCCTTCGAAGAATTGATCGAGCCCCGCGATCGACAGGCTTTTGGCGATGCGTGTCGGGTCGCTCGACGACGCCACGCAGCGCGCATAGGGCAGGGAAGCGATCGCCGTGGCCACGCCCGCGACCGCTTTCAATTCGGTCTCGTAAGCGGCGAGGGTTTCTTCGCGGCACACGCGCTCGAATTCCGGCGGCAAGGCGATGCCGAAATTGTCGCGAACGTCGGCGACCGTGTAGCCCATCTTGCGGCCGATATAGCGGCGCATCGATGTTTCGTAATCGATGGGCACGCCCGCCGCGACCAAATGCTTGTGCATGATCCGATTGGCGATCGGCTCGGAATCCACCAACACGCCGTCCATATCGAAAACCAGAAGGGCGGGTTTCATCCCGCGATCTTCGCCGGGTCGCGCCAGGTGAAGCGCAGGATCGGCGCCGAGGTACCGTCCTTGAACGCATAGATCCCCGCATCCGCTTCCTCGCCGCCCATACGGCGATAGAAGGCGACCGCGTTCGTATTGTCCTTGTAGACGGTCAGATACATCGGCGTGTTGGGCACGTGTTCGGCGACCCAGCGTCCCGTCGCGGCGATCAGCGCGCGGCCGATGCCGCCGCGCTTCAAATTCGGGCGGACATGCAGATTGTCGAGCAACACGCCGTAGCCGGTCCCCGGATCGGTGACCGCGCAGGACATGCCCAGCGCCAAACCGTCGTCCTGGCGGGCGATCAGCAGCACGATCTTCGCGGGATCCCATTCCTTTGCGCGGGTCGACCACACGGTCTGGCGGTCGTTGGCGCAATCGTTCTCGAGATACGAATCCGACACGATGCCGCGATAGGCGGTCTTCCAGCTTAGCGTGTGCAGCTCGGCGGCGTCTTTCCAGCCGGCCGCACCGGCATCGACGATCTTCCAGTCCATATTTCCCCCGGATTTTCTTATTAGTTCCGCGCGCGCTTCAGATCGCGCTCGTGTGCGGCGGCGGCAATTTGCGGGCCTTGCAGATTGCGCCGATAGACTTGGACGTTTTCCATGATGCGCTGGACGTAGTTGCGCGTTTCCTCGAACGGGATCATCTCGATCCAGTCGATCGCATCGACATTCGCTTCGCGCGGATCGCCGGAATTGCGGATCCATTCGCGCGCGCGCCCCGGCCCCGCGTTATAGGCGGCGGCGGCCAGCACGTAAGATCCGCCGAAATCGTCGACCATCTGCTGCAGGAAGGCGCGGCCCAAACGGATATTGTAAGCGGGGTCGAACAGCCGCGCGTCGGTATGCGTGCCCAGCGTGCCTTCCGACTTCGCGACCCCGCGCGCCGTGGCGGGCATCAACTGCATCAAGCCGCGTGCGCCCGCACGGCTGGTGACACGGCTTTCGAATTGGCTTTCCTGGCGGATGATCGCGTAGGTCAGCGCGCGCTCCGGCTTTTCGCCCGACAGCGGCACGACCGGCCAGCCGAGATCGGAAAGTTGTACGCCGGCGGCTTGCGCCGAGCGCTTGCCCGCCAGCACCGCCCAATCGCTGCGGCCCAATTGGATCGCGAGCTCGGAGACGAGTGCGTGCTCGCTGGGCGTCTTTGCCACACTCGCCATGCGGATCAGCAGCGGGCGGATGCGATCGTCTTCCTTCGTCTCGCGCAGGATGCGCACCGCGCGCGGCAATTCCGACGCGTCGAAAGCGCGCCTTTCAGCGACACTGGGGATGATAGGTGCGGGCCACGTGACGCGCGTGCCCAGCGCGTCGAGCCGCGCCATGGCGAGCTGGCCGTAATAGGCGGTGTGGAACTGCGCCGCGCGGCCGTACCATTCCTTCGCCGCGTCGGGCTGCTTCTGCGCTTCCAGCGTGCGGCCCATCCAATAGGCGCCGCGCGAGCGCGACACCGGCGTGCGCGCCGTGTTCGCCAAACGCTCGAAATAAGGCTTCGCGGTCGCGGGCTCGTTCAACTGGCGCAGCGCGATCCAGCCCGCCAGGAACTCGGCCTCGACGTAATTGGCGCCGTGCTCGACGCGCAGCTTGTGATCGCGCACCGCGTCGAACGCCTCGCGCGCCTTGCCCGCCACGACCGAGCGGCGCGCCAGCACCGCGCGCTCGGGGAACCAGATCTCCGGCCGGCCCAGATCGGCGGGCAGGTTGGTCAGAACGGCGCGCGCACCCGCCTCGTCGTTGTTGCGCCGGCGGTTGCGCATCGTTTCGTACATCAAGCCCGGATCGTTGCGCAGCTGCACGGGCACGCGATCGAGGATGCGGTTGGTGTTGCCGCCCGCGCGCAGGCGCATGCGCGTTTCGGCGATCAGGCGGCGATTGGCGTCGACCAAACGCAGCATGCGGCGCGCTTCGTCGGTGCGGCCTTCCCACACCAGTCGATCGAGCCGCGCCCAATGCGCGTCGGCATTCAGATGCTGGCCGAAGCGTTGCAGCCAGCGTTGCTGCTGCTGGTCGGTGAACACGCCGGCGGTCCAATAATCGCGGAACGCCTTCACGCCGCGCTCGCGCTGGCCTTGATTGAGCAGCGCTTCGGCGAAACGCTGTGCGCCGTCGGGTGTGAGCGGATTGCGCGTGCCGTACCAGGCGAGCACGACGCTGTCGTCGACGCGCCGGTCGAGCAACGCTTCCTCCGCGCGGCGCGCCAGGGTTTCCTGGTTCGGCCAATCGGGATTGCGCTCGGCGAATTGCACGATGTCTTCGAACGTGGCGCCCGAGCGCGGCGATTGCAGCTCGAGCCAGCGGAACAGTTTCTGCGCGACCGGGTTGTTGCCGCGCGCCAGCAGCGTGCGGGCCGCTTCCCAGCGTCCGGCTTCGACGGCGGCGAAAATCTGGGTGTAGAGCTCGCGCTCCTGCGCGTTCAGCACCGGTGCGCCCAGATTGGGGATCGTGCGCACGCTGGCCGCACCGGGGGCGAGGGCGCCGGGCAGATCGGCCGGCGCATCTTTCGCCGCGGTCGCGGCCGCAACCTGAACCATCGCGTCGTCGCCGGACGCGCTTGCGGCGTCGGCGCTTTGTATCGCGACACTTTCCGAATTTGGCGCCGGCGTTTCGGCGGCTTGCGAGGCGCCGCCGGGGGTGACGCCCGTGGTCACGCAGCCGGCGGTCAGAATAAGGGCGATAGCGGCGGTGGACACCGCGAATCGGGACGAAAATGCCATGGCTTAAGTAAAGCGCCGGGCGCTTTACCAAGCAAGCCGATGCCGTTGTTGCGCGCGGCCGGGGGCGGGGCTAACTTGCCCGGCCGTCACGGGTCCTTCGACCCGCCAAAAATTCCGGCCTGCAGGAGAAATGCCCCCATGTTCAAGGGTTCGTTCGTCGCCCTCATCACGCCGTTTCGTAACGGACAGGTGGACGAGCGCGCCTTTAAAAAACTGGTGGAATGGCAGATCCGGCAAGGCACGCACGGCCTGGTGCCCTGCGGCACGACGGGCGAATCGCCCACGCTGAGCCATGAGGAACACGAGGCGGTGATCGAGATGTGCGTCGCCGCCGCCAAGGGCCGCGTGCCCGTGATGGCGGGGACGGGCTCGAACTCGACCGACGAGGCGATCAGCCTGACCAAGCATGCCGAGCAAGTCGGCTGCGACGCGGCCCTCGTGGTGACGCCCTATTACAACAAGCCGTCGCAGGAAGGGCTCTATCGCCATTACGCGGCGATCGCCAAGTCGGTGAAGATTCCGATCTTCATCTACAACATCCCCGGCCGTTGCGCGGTCGACATGTCGGTCGAAACGATGGGCCGCCTCGCGCGCATCAAGAACATCGTCGGCGTCAAGGACGCGACGGGCGACCTGACGCGCCCCGGCTTGCAGCGCCTCGCTTGCGGCCCGGATTTCGTCCAGCTCGACGGCGACGACGGCACGGCGTTGGCCTTCAACGCGACCGGCGGTGTCGGCTGCATTTCGGTCACCGGCAATATCGCGCCCAAGCTCGTGTCGAAGATGCAGGTCGCCTCGCTGAAGGGCGACACCAAGGCCGCGCTGAAGATCCAAGACAAGCTGATGCCCTTGCACAAGGCGCTGTTCGCCGAGACCTCGCCGGGCCCGGTGAAATACGCGGGCTCGCTGCTGGGCATCTGCACCGACGAGGTGCGCTTGCCGCTCGGCCCCATCATGGATTCGACGAAGGAAAAGGTTCGCGCCGCGCTGAAAGGTGCGGGCCTCCTGTAATCCCGCATGCCCGCGCCCGAGCAATCCCGCAAGGTCGCGGCCACCAATCGGCGCGCGCGCCACGATTACACGATCGAGTCCACGCTCGAGGCGGGGCTCGTGCTCGTGGGCACGGAAGTGAAATCGCTGCGTATCGGCGGGGCATCGTTGATGGATGCCCACGCCGCGACGCGCGACGGCGAGCTTTGGCTGCTCGAAGCGCATATCCCGGAATACAAATCCGGGAACCAGTTCAATCACGAGCCCAAACGCGCGCGTAAACTGCTCGTCGCGAAAAAGGAAATGCAGAAGCTCGCCGGCGCGATCTCGCGCGACGGCATGACGCTGGTTCCCTTGCAGCTTTACTTCAACGGGCGCGGCATCGCGAAGGTCGAGCTCGGCCTCGCCAAGGGCCGCAAGAAGGCCGACAAGCGCGAAGCGATCGCCACGCGCGATTGGAAACGCGATCAGGCCCGCCTGTTGTCGCGGCGCAATCGGTAATCCGGGAGCGGGGAATGCGCGCGTATATGCCCGCCGGACTCTACGCGCCCAATACGGCCGTGTTGCAAGACGGCGATCTAACGCTTCGCCCGCTGGTTCCCGAAGACGGCCGCCATTTCGAAGCCTTGCTGGCGGGCGACGAGGCGGGGATCGCGATGACCTCGCATCTGCCTTATCCCTTGTCGGCGCAGCAGGCGCGCGAATGGATCGTGCTGCGCACCGGACCCGGCGGCCATGTTTTCGCCGTGCTCGATGCGAAGGGGCAATTCCTCGGCTCGATGGGATTCGGCGGCCCGAAGGACGGCGTGCCCGGCTTCGGCTATTGGATCGGCAAGGCGTTTCGTAACCAGGGTATTGCGACGCGCGCGGGCAAGCTCTGCGTCGCGCATGCGCGCAGCCTGGGCGTGCGCCGGATGGTCGCGGAGACCTTTCCGGGCAACGAAGCGTCCTACAAGGTGTTGCGCAAGCTGGGCTTTAAAGACGCAGGCCCGGTGGATCGTTTCTATCCTTTGCGCGGCGGCGCAAGGACGCTAAACTTACACATCCTAGAGATCGTTTAGGTCGATCGTAACGACCGGAACAATCGGTTGGATCGCTGGAGGCTCGACCGGCATTCTTCTTTCCAAGGAGAAAGCCCATGTTGAAGACCGTCACCTTCGCCGTCGTCCACTTCACCGTCGCCTTCACGGTCGGTTACCTGATCACGGGGAGTTTCGTGCTGGCCTCGGCCGTCGCCTTGGTCGAGCCGATGGTGAATACCGTGGCTTATTACTTCCACGAACTCGCGTGGAACCGCTGGGGCGGGAAGGTCCGCGCGGCCGTCAACGTGCAGCCGGAACGCGCTTTGTCCGGACGCTGAACGCGGCCAATACCGGTGCCATCAACACCAGCGCCGCGATCAGCACGAAACGCTCGCCGTTGATATTCGCGACGGCGATCCCGGCCAGTGCCCAAACCATCGCGACGACGTACCAGATATTCGCGCGGCGGCTGAAGATCGCGACAAGCGCGATCGCGGCGGCGGGCAGCAACGTCGCCAGCGCGTAGATCTCGGGCGACAGGCCGAAGGGCGTCGCGCCGACGAAATTGCGCAACCAGCTTGTGGTGTTGAGGCATACGGCGGCACTCAGCCAGCCCGCTTGCAGACCGAACAGGATGGGCAACGCTTTGTCGCCGCGCGCATCGACATGGCGCCAGCCCAGAAGCGTGCTCGCGAACATGCCGAAGATCAGCGGCAATTGCATGAGCCCTGAACCCATCACTTGCGTCCACAACATCCACAATGTGCCGAACGCGAACATCGCAGCGGCGTAGGGCGCCACGCGCCGATAGGATTCATTCGCCGGATCGCGCCAATAGCGCACGGCATAGACGAGGCCGAGCACGAAAATCGGAAACCAGATTCCGAAAGCATAGCCCGCCGGCGTTTCGGGGGCGGGCAGGCCGGCTTCGGTCGTACGCGCGCCGATCTCGCCGCCAATGCCGGTCAGGCGCGGAAAGAACGGGGCAATGAATTGCGCGATGGCAAGGGTGAGAACGAGGCGGGGCATGATTTATCTACGCCCGCGCATCGTCATCGGATCAGCCGAGTTTCGGCATCAACGCGGCGAATACGGCTTCGAACATCGGCGTCGTCAGCCGGCCGGTATTGGTGTTGTAGCGCGAGCAATGATAGCTGTCGGCGAGCACGCGCCCGCCACCCAGATCGTGCTGCGCGCCATGCGCGAATTTGGCCGACGATATTTTCCGGCCCAACGCGGCCAAGGCGGCGTCATGCGCGACGCGCCCCAGCGCCACGATGGCGCGCAGGTTTTTCATGTCGGCGAGTTCGGCGACGAGGAAGGGCCGGCAGGTCGCGGCTTCCTTCGGCGTGGGTTTGTTTTCCGGCGGCAGGCAGCGCACCGCGTTGGCGATGCGCACGCCGGTCAGCGTCAGCGTATCGGGGACCCAGGCGCGGTCTTCGCGATCGGCGATGAATTCGCCCTTCGCGAGGCCGAATTTCTTCAGCGTCGCGTAGAGCAAATCGCCCGCGTAATCGCCGGTAAACGGCCGCCCCGTGCGGTTCGCCCCCTTCAAGCCGGGTGCGAGACCGACGATCAATAGCTTGGCGCCGATCGGTCCGAAGCTGGGGACCGGCGCGTTCGACCAGGTCGGAAACTTCGCGCGAAGTTCGTTCCGCAAGCCCACGAGGCGCGGGCAGAGCGGGCAATCGCGCGAAGGTTCGGCGAAGCTCACTCGCGGTTGGGATCGGCCGGGGTGGGGATGGGCTGCTGCTGTTGGGCGGGGGCACCGCTGCCATAACCCGACCCGGTCTGCGGCTGGTGGTTGCCACCGTCGCGCCCGCCGCCCTGACCGCCACCTTGGCCGCCGCCCTGGCGGGCGATATGGGCGCCGAGTTCCTGCAACTCGATGAACGTATCGGCCTGGCGGCGCAATTCGTCGGAGATCATCGGCGGCTGCGAGCGGATCGTCGACACGACCGAGACGCGCACGCCCCGACGCTGGACCGATTCGACCAGGCGGCGGAAATCGCCGTCGCCCGAGAACAGCACGACATGGTCGAGGCTGGGGGCGAGGTCCATCATATCGACGGCCAGCTCGATATCCATCGAGCCGCGGAAGCGCCGGCGGCCCATATTGTCGGTGAATTCCTTCATCGGCTTCGTCACCATGGTGAAGCCGTTGTAGTCCAGCCAATCGACCAGCGGGCGGATCGGCGAATAATCCTGATCTTCGGCGAGGGCGGTGTAGTAGAAAGCGCGGATCAGGCGGCCCTTGCCCTGGAACAATTGCAGGAGCCGCTTGTAGTCGATATCGAAGCCCAGCGCTTTCGCCGCGTTGTAGAGATTCGGCCCATCGATGAACAATGCCAAACGCTCTTGCGGATAAAACGCCATAACGACTCTCCTTCAAATGTGCCGACGCGAAAATGTTCGAAGCCGGAATGGGGTCTATCTAGCCCGGCGCAACGCAGCGGACAAGCAGCAGGATCGCGAATGATTCTCGTGGCACTCGGCGCCAATCTGCCCGGCAAGTTCGCATCGCCCGCCGATGCGATCGAAGCGGCGTTCGGCGAACTCGACCGCGTAGAACTACGCGTCGTCGCGCGCTCGCGGATCTATGAAAGTCCGCCTTGGCCGCAGCCTTCGACGCAGCCTTGGTATGCCAATGCGGTCGTGCGGCTGGAAACCGAACTCGGGCCGGAAGCGTTGCTGGCGCATCTGCATGGGGTGGAGCGCGAATTCGGCCGGGTGCGGGGCGTGCTCAATGCCGCGCGCACCCTCGATCTCGATCTCATCGATTACGACGGCAAGGTCCAGGACGGGACGCCGATCCTGCCCCATCCGCGCATGGCGGATCGCGCCTTCGTACTTTATCCGCTGGCCGAGATCGCCCCGGATTGGCGTCATCCGGTCCTGCACCGCTCGGTTTCCGATCTGATCGCCGGGCTGCCGCCGGAAACCATCTGCCGGCCCATTCCGCCAAAGGCTTGAACCGGCGGCAAATTTCCGGCTTCTCAGGGATTGTGCTGCGGCGCGGAAACCTCTATATTCCTTAGCCCTTTCCAAGGATTTCTATCCGTTGAGCCGGAGTGCCGAATGGCCCGCGTAACCGTTGAAGATTGCGTCGTTAAAGTTCCCAACCGCTTCGAGCTCGTCATGCTCGCGGCTCAGCGCGCGCGCGAAATTTCCGCAGGCTCTCCGCTGACGGTGGAGAAGGACAACGACAAGAACCCGGTCGTCGCTTTGCGCGAGATCGCGGATGATTCGTTGGCGCTCGATAACCTCCGCCAATCGCTGATCCAGGGCCTGCAGCGCCAGGTCGAAAGCGAAGAACCGGAAGACGACGCGATGGAACTGCTCGCGGCCGATCGCGATGTCGCCGGCGTGCCGGAAGACGCGGCGATGGACGGTATCGAAGACGAGATGGATATCGAAGACGCCGACACGGTGAAGACCGACGTTGCCGCGGCGGACGACGCGGCGGTCGAAGAGTAACCGGCGGGCGGGGATTTGGGCCCCGACGGCACCACAGAGACCCAAGCACCGCCGATCGAAGGCGGTACCGACGCGCGGGGTGCGGCGGACGTCAACGTCGCCGCAACCGCCGCGTCCGTAGAGGCGCCGCGCAAAGCGCGCCCGCCGATGATGCGCGCCTTCGAATTGGTCGAGCGCGTCAAAGCCTACGATCCCGACGCCGACGAAGATCTGATCAACCGCGCCTATGTCTTCTCGATGAAGGTGCATGGCGCGCAGATGCGCGCCTCGGGCGATCCGTATTTCTCGCACCCGCTGGAAGTCGCGGGCATCCTGACGACCTTCAAGCTCGATACCGCGTCGATCGTGACGGCGCTGCTGCACGACACGGTCGAGGATACGCTGACCTCGATCGACGAGATCGAGCGCGTGTTCGGGCCCGAAATCGCGCGCCTCGTCGACGGCGTCACCAAGCTTTCGCGCCTCGAACAGCAGGCGCAATCCGATCGCGCCAAGCAGGCGGAGAATTTCCGCAAGCTACTGCTGGCGATGTCGGCCGATATCCGCGTGCTGCTGGTAAAGCTCGCCGATCGCCTCCACAACATGCGCACGATCGGCTTCATCCCGAAGCCCGAGAAGCGCCAGCGCATCGCGCGCGAGACGATGGACATCTACGCGCCGCTGGCCGAGCGCATCGGTATGCGCCGCGTGCAGGAAGAACTGGAAGACCTCGCCTTCTCCCAGATCAATCCTGACGCGCGCGAATCCATCGTCACGCGGCTGCAGCATCTGCGCGCGCGCGGCGGCGACGTCGTCAGCCGCGTGGCCGAGCACATCGCCGGCGTGCTGAAATTCGAAGGGTTGAACGCCCAAGTCTCCGGCCGCGAGAAGACGCCTTATTCGATCTGGCGCAAGACCCAGCGCAAGAACGTGGCGTTCGAGCAATTGTCGGACATCATGGCCTTCCGCGTCGTCGTCGAAGACGTGACCGATTGCTACCGCGCACTCGGCGTCGTGCATTCGCATTGGCGCGTCGTGCCGGGGCGCTTCAAGGATTACATCTCCGTCGCCAAGCCCAACGGCTATCGCTCGCTGCATACCGGCATTTTCGGGCCCGAAGGTCAGCGTGTCGAAATCCAGATCCGCACGCGCGACATGCAGGACGTCGCCGAATTCGGCGTCGCCGCACACTGGTCCTACAAGGAAGGCCGCCCGATCGCCGAAACGGGGGCCGCGGCCAAGGATGGCGGCCAGTATCGCTGGTTGCGCGAGCTCCTCGATATCCTGGAGCACACCTCGAACCCCGAGGAATTCCTCGAGCATACGAAGCTCGAGATGTACCAGGATCAGGTCTTCTGCTTCACGCCGAAGGGCGATCTGATCGCGCTGCCGCGCGGGGCGACGCCGGTCGACTTCGCCTATGCCGTGCACTCGGCGGTCGGCGATCATTGCGTGGGCGCCAAGATCAACGGCCGCATGATGCCGCTGCGCACGGCACTGTCGAACGGCGATCAGGTGGAGATCGTCACCTCGAAGGCGCAGGTGCCGTCGCCGACCTGGGAACGCTTCGTCGTTACGGGCAAAGCGCGCGCGCGCATCCGGCGATTCATCCGCTCGCAGCAGCGTCAGCAATTCGTCGAGCTTGGCCGCTCGATGTTGCAGAAGGCGTTCAAGGCCGAAGGCTACGACTATGCCGACAAGTCGCTGGAGGGTGCCGTCAAGCCGCTGAAGGCCGACGATGTCGAGGATCTGATCGCGGAAGTCGGCGCGGGGCAGATTTCCGATCGCGAAGTTCTGAATATCCTGTTCCCCGAGACGCGGCCGCAGCCCA
>JAIUNH010000087.1 GCA_020161965.1 Pseudomonadota bacterium | reverse complement strand
GGCCCAGCGCCCAACGTTTACAGCGTTTGCGCGACCGCAGCGCGCGCGCGCAAACGATTTGCGTGTTCGCCGAACCGCAATTCGACCAAGCGCTGGTGCGCACGGTCGTCGAAGGCACCAAAGCGCGCACCGGCACGCTGGACTATGTCGGCGCGGAAGTGCCGCCGGGCCCCGATCACTATTTCAGCGTGATGCGCGGCCTCGCGAAGGACCTTTCTTCGTGTCTTTCGCAGGGCTGATCGATTTGCGGGCGTGATCGATCACCTTACGCATCAGTGTGGGCAACGCGACGGACCCGATTTCGTCCGCCGCGACCCACAGCCCGCCGCGCAATTCGCTGCGCCGCGCTTGCGCGATCCACACCGCGAATTCCAATTCGAAATGCGTGAACCCGTGACGCACTTCGCCCGGCGCCTTGCGCCACGCCAACGCGGCGGGTGAAGCGCGCCGCGCGGCGGTCTCGTCGATCTCGCCGATTTTCCATTCGCTCGACGGCACTTCCAGCATGCCGCCCAGCAATCCGGTATCGGCGCGCTTGCGCACCCATACGGCACCCTGCGCATCGAACAACACGAAGGCGATCGCGCGTTTGAAGGGCCGCTTGGGCTTGGCCGTACGGCGCGGATAGGTCTCGGGCGCGCCGCCGCAAGCTTGGCAGGCAAGCTTCCACGGACACAGCAAGCATTGCGGATTGCGCGGCGTGCAGATCGTCGCCCCCAGATCCATCGTCGCTTGCGCGAAATCGCCGGGCCGTTGATCGGGCACGAGTTCGGCCACCGCCGCGCGGATTTCGGGCTTGGCGGCGGGCAACGGCGTTTCGATCTTGAACACG
This sequence comes from Pseudomonadota bacterium, assembly GCA_020161965.1. GTDB lineage: Bacteria > Pseudomonadota > Alphaproteobacteria > CACIAM-22H2 > CACIAM-22H2 > Tagaea. The sequence continues at coordinate 9,743 of JAIUNH010000087.1, read as the reverse complement.
CGCGTAATCACGCGCTCGACATTCCCGTCGATCACCGCCGCCGGAACGTCGAAGGCGATCGAGGCGATCGCGGCGGCCGTGTACGGGCCGACGCCGGGCAGCGTCAGCAAGCCTTCTTCGGTGTCGGGGAATACGCCGCCAAGTTCCTCGGCGACGTAGCGCGCGCATTTATGCAGGTTGCGCGCGCGCGCGTAGTAGCCAAGCCCCGCCCACGCGGCCAGCACATCGTCGATCGGCGCTTTGGCCAGCGCTTGCACATTCGGCCAGCGGCGCAGGAATTCGGCGAAATAGGGCCCGACCGTCACGACGGTCGTCTGCTGCAGCATGATTTCGGACAGCCAGACGCGATAGGGATCGGGGCGCGTCTTGCGATTCTTCGGCCCCACGCGCCACGGCAGCACGCGGGCGTGCCGGTCGTACCAGGCGAGAAGCGATGCGGCGAGGGCGGTGGACATCGTCAAAGCTTTACGTATGTTCCCCGGTATGGCCCTGAAAGCGATCGGCGCACAAGTTCCGCGAATGACCCGCGAGGCGTTGAAGCGCCGCGGGGCCGCTTTCGCGACGCTGATCGCCGAATGGGCCAATATCGTCGGGCCGGAATTCGCGTCCAGCACCTTGCCCGAAAAAATCTCCGCCCCGCCGCCGCCGCCCAAAGGCACCAATTTGCCGCGCCCGGCGGGCACGCTCACCCTTCGAGTCGGGTCCGGGGCGGCGATGGAATTGCAGCATCTCGCCCCGCAGCTGATCGACAAGATCAACGCCTTCGTCGGCTACAAAGCGGTCGAGCGGTTGCGCTTCGTGCAAGGTCCGCTGCCGGGCCAAGGTGCGCCCCCCGCCCCGCCCCGGCCGCCGCTGACCAAGGAACAGAACGCGCGACTCGACGCACTGGTCGAAACGATCCCCGACGAAAACCTGCGACAGTCGGTGCGACGTTTGGGCGACGGAATGCTGCGCGGCCGGCGGCGTATACCTTAAGGGCTTCAAAAAGCCTCGATTCTGCGGTCGGATAGCCGCAGTTATCCCCATCGAGTCCGAGCCCTTGTAGGAGGCGCTCGTGAGTCGATACCATCACTACATCTAGTGGGTCTGATCATGCAGAAACGGTACATCTCGACGCTCGCGGCGGTTTTCGCCCTGATTTGCCTCGGCTTTTCGGCCCCGGCGATGGCCCAAAACGGCCCGCGTCTGGAAGGCAACGACATGGTCATGGGAGCCCCCGATGCGCCCATCACCTTGATCGAATACGCGTCGCTCACCTGCCCGCATTGCGCGCGCTTCCAGGCGGAAGTCACGCCGCGCCTCAAAGCCGAATATGTCGATACCGGGAAGATGAAGTTCGTCTTCCGCGACTTCCCGCTCGACCGCATGGCGCTGAACGCGCAGATGCTGGCGCGTTGCGCCGGGCCGGAGCGGTTCTTCGGATTCCTCGACGTGTTTTTCGCCCAGCAAGGCAATTGGACGCGCGGCACGCCCGATCAAATGATGCAGAATTTGCGTCGTTTGGCGCAGCTGGGCGGCATGTCCGCCCCGCAGATGGATGCGTGCCTGGCCGACCAAACCGTTCAGAACGTCATCCTGACCAACGCGATGACCGGCGAGCGCGAGCACAAAGTGCAGGGCACGCCGACCCTCGTGATCAACGGCACCGTCCATCGCGGCGGGATGAGCTTCGAAGAACTCGACAACGTGCTGCGCCCGCTTGCGGCAAAGCGCTGACAACACGCCTTAAGGGAGTCTGCCGACGATGCATTTCGCAAAGCTGCGCCTGTCCGGTTTCAAGTCGTTCGTCGAACCGACCGAGTTCGCGATCGAGCCCGGTCTGACCGGCATCGTCGGCCCCAACGGCTGCGGCAAGTCCAACCTTGTCGAAGCCTTGCGCTGGGTCATGGGCGAAACGCGCGTGAAGCAGCTGCGCGGCGGCGAAATGGACGACGTGATTTTCGCCGGCACCACCAGCCGCCCGGCGCGCAACGTCGCGGAAGTGTCGCTGTCGGTCGAAAACCCCGACCACAAGGCGCCGCCCGCCTATAACGATATGAGCGACTTCGAAGTCGTTCGCCGGATCGAGCGCGAAAAGGGCTCGGCCTATCGCATCGGCGGGCGCGAAGTGCGCGCGCGCGACGTGCAGCTGTTCTTCCAGGATGTGGGCACGGGTGCCCATTCGCCGTCGCTGGTCAGCCAAGGCCGCATCAGCGCGCTGATCCAGGCCAAGCCCACCGAGCGCCGCCAGGTGCTGGAAGAAGCCGCCGGCATCACCGGCCTGCATTCGCGCCGCCACGAAGCGGAATTGAAGCTCAAAGCCGCCGAGCAAAACTTGGCGCGCCTCGACGACGTGCTGACGACGCTGGCCACGCAGCTCGAAAGCCTGAAGAAGCAGGCCCGCCAAGCCGCGCGCTATCGCAACATGAGCGATCTGGTGCGCCGCGCCGAGGCGATCATGTTCCATCTGCGCTGGCAGGCGCAGACGGCCGAAACGCTGACCGCGCAAGAACGCCTGAAGGAAGCCGAAGCGCTGGTCATCGAGATCACGACGCGCGCGGCCCACGGCGCGACGATCCTCGCCGAAGCGCAGGCGGCACTGCCTGCCTTGCGCCAGGAAGAAGCCGAAGCCGCCGCCGCATTGGCGCGCTTGCAGATGGCCGGCGAACAATTGGCGGCGGAAGAAGCGCGCCTCGCCGCGCAGATCGAAAAGCTCGACGCGACGATCGCCCAACTCGCCGCCGACAAGGCGCGCGAGGAAGCGTTGGTCGCCGATGCGCAAGCCGCACACGCGCGCTTGACCGGCGAATTGGAAGAACTCGCCAACGCCGATATCGCGGCGGACGAGGAGCTTCGCGATCTCGACGGCGATATCCGCAACCGCCGCGAAGCGGTGGAAGCGCTGGACGAGGAACTGGCCCGCGCAACCGAGGCGGTCGCCAAGGCCGAATCCGAACGCGCCTCGCTGACGCGCGAAATCAACGATCTGACCGGTCGCTTGGGCCGCTTGGCCGAGCGCCGCGCCGTCGTCGACGGCGAGAAGACGCGCCTCGAAGAAGAACTCGCCGGCGCCGACGCACAGCGCCACGAAGCGGAAATGAAGCTCGCCGAGGCGGACGAAGCGCTGAACGCGGCCCTTTCCGCCGCCGAGGAAGCCGAAGCCGCGCGCCGTGCGGCACAGGAAGAAGAATTCGGTGCGCGCGAAGCCGCGCGCGAAGCCGATGCGGAATTCGCCAAGCTCGACGGCGAGCGCCAGGGTATTTCGCGCGCCCTCGCCGCTTCGCGCGGCAAGGCGACGGATTTCCCGCCGGCCCTCGATTCGATCCGCGTGACGCCCGGCTACGAAAAGGCGCTGGGTGCGGCGTTGGGCGACGATCTTGCCGCCGCCCTCGATGCGGCCGCCCCGCATCATTGGCGCATGCTCGATATCGCGGGCACGCCGGCCCCGTTGCCGCTGGAAGCGCAATCGCTGGCGCAATATGTCGAAGCGCCGGAAGCTTTCGCCCGCCGCTTGGGCCAGATCGGCGTCGTTGCCGATATGGAAACGGCCGAGCGCGTTGCACCCCAGCTCGCCCAAGGTCAGCGTCTGGTGACGCGCGACGGCGCGTTGCTGCGCTGGGACGGTTTCGTGCAGACCGGTGCCGCCGTCACGCGCGCCGCCGAAACCTTCGAACTGCGCAACCGCCTCGAAAGCCTGGAAGCGCAAGTCGTCAGCGCCAAGGAAATCGCCGATGGCGCCAAGGCGCGCTATCAGGCGGCGCAACAAGCGGCGCGCGCGGCCGATTCCGCCGATCAGCAGGCGCGCCAGGGTGCGAAATCGGCGCAAGGGGCGATCGACAGCGCGCGTTCGGCGATCGTGCAGATCCAGCGCACGACCGAAGGCCGTTCGGCCAAGCTCGGCACGCTGGTCGAACAGATCGAACGCCTGATCGTCGAAAACGACGAGTTCCAGCTGCGCCTCGACACGGCGCAAGCGCGTTTCACTGAAATCCCCGACCCGACCGAAGCGCGCGCCAAGCTCGCCGAGGATCGCCAGTCGCTGTCCAACGCGCGCAAGGAATTGGCCGAGCGCGAAGCCGCGTCGCAGCGTTTGCAGCGCGAACGCGAAGGCCGCGAGCGCCGCCGCGTGGCGATCGGTCACGAGAACGCCGAATGGGCGCGCCGCGAAGAAGGGGCGAAGACCCAGATCGAATCGATCGACGGCCGTTCGGCCGCGACGACGACGGAGCGTGAAGGCCTGTCGGCCCGCCCCGGCGAAATCGCCGCCGAGCGTTCCGCGTTGCTCGACAAGACGCACGAGGTCGAAGCCCTGCGCCGCGAGAAGGCCGACCGTTTGGCCGAAGCCGAGAACGCCGTGCTGGAAGCCGATCGCGCGCTGAAGGCGGTCGAACACACGCTGATGGAAGTGCGCGAAGATCGCGTGCGCATCCAAGCGCATGCCGAACAGCAAGCCGCCAACGAAGCCACGCTGACCCAGACGATCCGCGAGCGCCTGGATTGCGCGCCCGATGGCTGCTTGGCCGCGGCCATGATCGAGGCGGACGAGGAATTGCCGGGTCTCGAGCAGATCGAGAACCGTTTGGAGCGCCTGGTCAAAGAACGCGACAATATGGGTCCGGTGAACCTGCGCGCCGAGCAGGAGACCGAAGAAGTCGAAGCCCAGATCGCCGGCATGAACACCGAGAAGGACGATCTGGTCCAAGCCATCGCCAAGCTGCGCGGCGGCATCTCGACCCTCAACAAGGAAGGCCGCGAACGTCTGCGCGTCGCCTTCGAAGCGGTCGACAAGCACTTCCAGGATCTGTTCGGCCGTCTGTTCGGCGGCGGGCGTGCACACCTCACCTGGGTGCCCGTGATGGGCCCCGACGGTCAGGTCGTCGACGATCCGCTTCAAGCGGGGCTCGACATCATGGCGTCGCCGCCGGGCAAGAAGCTGCAATCGCTGACGCTGCTGTCGGGCGGCGAGCAGGCGTTGACCGCCTTGGCGCTGCTGTTCGCGGTGTTCCTCACCAACCCCGCCCCGATCTGCGTGATGGACGAAGTCGACGCCCCGCTCGACGACGCAAACGTCGATCGCTTCTGCACGCTGCTCGACGAAATCGCGCGCTCCTCGGGCGTGCGCTTCGTCGTGGTCTCCCACCACCGCTTGACGATGGCGAAGATGGATCGCCTGTTCGGCGTGACGATGGCCGAGCGTGGCGTATCGACCCTGGTGTCGGTCGATATGCGACAAGCCGAGAAACTGCGCGCGACCGCCTAAGGGCCTTCTGAAACATCCGCCCTTTCAAAGGCTTAGGCGGTCAGCGTGATCCTTGACAGGGGGCGGGACCGCCCCTATTGTCCGCGCGCGTCAGCCGGGTGAAAGGGCGGATTCTTCTGTCTTTTCAACCGTTTTCCCCGAGTTGCCGGGTGTCTTTCGCGCCTGCGAAGGGTCCGGGTCTGGAGCTTGCCAATGGACGACCGCGATCAGCGGGCCATCGACGAGATCCAGGCGCAGGTCGATGCGCTGCAAGCGCGCCGTTCGAAGGCCGATAAAAAATCGGCGCGCACGGCCGGCCGCGACACGGGGCAGATGGGCCTGGGGTTCCGCATCTCGGTGGAGATGCTGGCCACGCTGGCGGTCGGCACGGGGATTGGCTTCGTGTTGGATCGCTGGCTCGGCACCTCGCCGTGGCTGACGCTCGTGTTCCTCATGCTCGGCGCCGCTGCCGGTATGAGAAACGCGATCCGGGTCGCGACGCGCATCAGCGCCGAGCGATCCAAGACCGAGACGAAATAACCGGACGGAGTTCCAAACGTGTCGAGCCCTCTCGATCAATTCCAGATCAAGCCGATCGTTCCCATCGAAATCGCGGGCTTGAACCTCGCCTTCACGAACTCCGCCTTGTGGATGACCGTGGCCGCCGCGGGCGCCACGTTCTTCCTGGTCTCGGCCGCTTCGGGCGCCAAGATCGTGCCGGGCCGCCTGCAATCGGCCGCGGAAATGCTCTACGAATTCATCGCCGGCATGGTCCGCGAGAACGTGGGCGACGAGGGCAAGAAGTACTTCCCGTTCTTCTTCACCCTGTTCATGTTCGTGCTGTTCGGCAATCTCGTCGGCCTGATCCCCGGCGCCTTCACCTTCACCAGCCACATCGTCGTGACCTTCACGATGGCGCTGATCATCTTCCTGACGATCACGCTGATCGGCTTCGCGCGCCACGGCACGCATTTCCTGTCGCTGTTCTTCCCGTCGGGCGCGCCCCTCGCCACGGCGCCGATCCTGATCCCGATCGAAGTCATCTCCTACATGTCGCGCCCGATCTCGCTGTCGGTGCGACTGTTCGCGAACATGACCGTCGGCCACATCATCCTGAAGATCTTCGCCGGCTTCGTCATTTCGCTGGGCGCGTTCTTCGTGATCCCGGGCGTGGTGCCGTTCTCGGTGCTCGTCGGCATCATGGCGCTGGAATTCTTCGTGGCCGCGCTCCAGGCCTACATCTTCACGATCCTGGCGTGCATCTACCTGCACGACGCGATCCACCTGCACTGACCTTCGCCCCGCCGGCCCGAAAATGTGGACCGCCGGCGGGAACGAATGGCCGGTAAACCAACCAAGAGAGAAGGATACGTTTCATGGAAGCAGCAGCAGCTAAGCTCATCGGCATGGGCCTCGCCGCCATCGGCATGATCGGTGCGGGCATCGGCGTGGGTTCGGTTTGGGCGAGCCTCATCGCCGCCGTGGCCCGCAACCCGGCCGCCAAAGACAACGTTCAGGTCTTCGCTTACATCGGCTTCGCCGTCACCGAGTTCATCGCGCTGCTCGCCTTCGTCATCGCGATTCTGATCTTCGTGTCCTAAGCCTCTTCCGGCCCTTCCTTCGGGAAGGGCCGGCCCCTTTCCTCCCGCCGACGGGAACCGGCCATGCCGCAATTCGACCCGACCTGGTTCGCGAGCCAAATCTTCTGGCTCCTGGTCATTTTCGCGATCTTCTACTACGTCGTCGCCGGCGCCGTGACGCCCAAGCTGGGTGCCGCCATCGAGGCGCGCGAGAAGCAGATCGAAGGCGATCTCGCCAAGGCGGGCTCGCTCAAGGAAGAAACCGACAAGATGGTCGCCGCCTACGAGAAGGCGCTGGCCGAGAGCCGCGCCAAGGCGCAGGCCGTGCGCGGCGAAACCGAAGCCGCCGCCGCCAAGCACGCCGCCGAATTGTCGGCGCGCCAGGGTGCGGATCTCGCCGACAAGATCAAGTCGGCCGAAACCCGCATCGCCGACGCGCGCAAGGCCGCGTTGGCCAATGTCGAAGCCATCGCGGGCGAAATCGCCGCCGACGCGGCGCGCAAGATCGCCGGCCTCAACGTGAGCGAAGCCGACGCCAAGGCGGCCGCCGCCGCCGCGCGCGCCTGAAGGAGCATTAGACGATGGCGATCCTGCATAACGAATATTTCTGGATCACGCTGGCGATCCTGGCGCTGTTCTACTTCGCCTGGACGCCGGCCAAGACGGCGCTGTTCGCCGGGTTGGACGCGCGCGCCGATCGTATCCGCAAGGATCTCGACGAAGCCGCCAAGCTGCGTGCCGAAGCGGAAAAGCTGCTGGGCGAGTACGTCGCCAAGCACAAGGAAGCGATGGCCCAGGCCGACGCGATCGTCGCCAACGCCAAGGAAGAGGCGGCCCGTCTCGCCGCCAAGGCCGAAGCCGATCTGCAAGCCTCGCTGAAGCGCCGCGAAGACGCGGCGATGCAGCGTATCGCCCAGGCCGAAGCCCAGGCGACCGCCGAAGTCCGTTCGGCCGCCGTCGACCTCGCCATGGCGGCCACGGGCAAGCTGCTGGCCTCGGGCCTCGATCGCGGCCGCCAGGACGCGCTGATCGACGGCGCGATCAAGAACATCCCGGGCCGCTTGAACTAAGCGTCCCGCGCGTTCCAAGCGCCTAAAGCAAAACCCCGCCGGAGCGATCCGGCGGGGTTTTTCGTTTCAGCCGCGTTTGATTCAAGCCAGCGCGGCGCGAATATCGGTCTTGGCGAAATCGGCGCCGACGAACAGCAGCGGCGCTAAGCTCACATGCGCCAGCGCATAGGCGAAGCAATCGGCGAGATTCAGCCCCGCCGCGTGCCGCCCCTTGCCGAAATTCCTGAACGCGTTCCAGGCCGCATGGGATTGCGCTTCGTCGGTCGGCACGATCACGATGCCGAAGATCGCCCGCAGTCTTTCCATCTCGGTGACGGCTTTGTGCCTTTCGGCGACGATCCGCGCTTCGAGCCAATTGACCGGCGCCATCACGCAATCGGGATCGGCGATCAATGCTTTGCGGATTTCGTCGGATCGCGCTTCGCTGCGCAGCATCGCCACCAGCGCCGAAGCGTCGACGACGATCATTTCGGCAGGCCGTGCTCGTCGTAGAGATCGTCGTGCTCGCCGCTGGGCCAAGGCTTGCCGGCGGCCGCGAATTCGGCGCGTTTGGCCGTCATCCGCCGTTGAATGGCGGCCGTCTCGGTTTCGATGCGTGCGATTTCAGCCGCCGAGCGGACCAACGGGCGCGCCAAAACCCGGCGCAGCAATTCGGTATAGCCGAGCCCCGTTTCCGAACTGCGCGCGCGCAAAAGCCGCAGCACGTCGGGGCTCTTGATGCTCAAGCCCTTGGCTGCGGCGTCACGCTTGGTCTTCTTGATCGGTCTGCCCATCGCCGTCTCCGGCTAGTTTCTACCCTGATGGGTAGAAACTAGCACGGGACCGGCTTGGCGTCACTCCGCCGCTTGAGCGGTGGGCGACGGCGGTTGGGCGGGCTTCCAGCGCAGGATCGGGCTGCGCGCGGCACGCGTTTCGTCCAAGCGCCGACGCGGGGTGAGCCGCGGCGCCGCGTGGAAGAAATCGGCCTGATCGCCCTTCTTCGCCAGCGTGGCGAGGTGGCGCAGAGAGTCGATGAACGCGTCGAGCGATTCCTTGTTCTCGCTTTCCGTCGGCTCGATCAGCATGGCGCCGTGGACGACGAGCGGGAAATACATCGTCATCGGATGATAGCCCTCGTCGATCAACGCCTTGGCGAAATCGAGCGTCGAGACGCCCGTATCCTTCAGAAACGCATCGTCGAACAGCGCTTCGTGCATGCACGGACCGCCGGCGAAAGCCGGGCTCATCACATCCTTCAAACGCGCGAGGATGTAATTCGCATTAAGTACCGCGTCGGTCGAGGCTTGGCGAATGCCGTCCGAGCCGTGGCTGAGCATGTAGGCGAGTGCCCGCACGAACATGCCCATCTGGCCGTGGAAGCCCTTCAAGCGGCCGAAGGGTGCCGTGCCGGATTTTTTGGTTTCGACGAGTTCGAAACCCTTCGCGCCATGCACGACATAGGGCAGCGGCGCATAAGGCGCCAACGCCGCCGACAGCACGACGGGGCCCGAGCCGGGACCGCCGCCGCCATGCGGCGTCGAGAAGGTCTTGTGCAGATTGATATGCATCGCATCGACGCCCAAATCGGCCGGGCGCACGCGGCCCGCGATCGCGTTGTAATTGGCACCGTCGCAATAGAAATAGCCGCCGGCCTTGTGGACCAGATCGGCGATCTTCTTGATCTCGCCTTCGAACAACCCGCAGGTATTCGGGTTGGTCAGCATGATCGCGGCGACATCGGGCCCCAGCTTCTTCTCGAACGCGGCGAGATCGACACGCCCGCGCTCATTCGCCGGGATCGGATCGACGGTGAAACCGAGCAACGCGGCGGTCGCGGGGTTGGTACCATGCGCTGATTCAGGCACCAGCACGCGACGGCGCGAAGTACCCTCGCCC
>JAIUNH010000086.1 GCA_020161965.1 Pseudomonadota bacterium | reverse complement strand
CGCCGAGATAGGGCAGGAAGAGCGTGCCGCTCGGCCTGTCGTCGTCGCGGGCGGCTTCATCGATCAGTTGACCGACCGGCCGTCCCGTCGAGGTCGCCAGCCAGTCCATCGCCGCGCCCGCCGTGAGGAAGGGCGAGATGATGACGACGCGGCCGGGCCGCACCGGGTCTGCGAGGGTGTAGATGTCGCGCGGCGGCGCGGCCGCGCCGATATCGAGCGTCGCCGCGACCCAGCCCGTGGTGCCGAGGTAACAATAGGCCGAACCCGGTGCGTCCGCGCCGGCGCCCCATGTTGCCGCTCCCGCGTCGCCGGAACCGTTGAACACCGGAATGCCCGCCGGCAAGCCGGTCTGTTGCGCCGCCGACCGCGTGATCTGGCCGACGACCGCATCGGCCGGCCGGATGCGCGGCAATGACGCCTTGTCGACATCGGCGATCGCGAGCAATTCGTCGTCCCATTGCAAGTCCGCGATTCTCATCAGGCCCGTGGTCGAGGCCGTCGTCGGATCGATGACGCATTCGCCGGTCAGCCGGAATGTCAGCGCATCCTTTGCGCCGAAGGTCCAGCGCGTCGACGCATTTGCTCCGGCGAGTCCGAAACGGTCCCGCGCCATCAGCTTCAGGATCGTGTGCGCCGGATCGAGGCGGTTGCCGGTTCGGCGCGAATAGTCGCCGGGCAGCGCCTCGGCGAGGCGCTCGATCTCGCCGTCCTCCAGCCGACGATCGGAATAGAGGATTGCGGGACCGGCGGGCCGGCCATCCTTATCGAGCGCGATCAGGTTCTGCATCGACCCGGAGAAAGCGACGGCAGACGCCGATGAAGCGCCGGGCAGGCCGCGCAGGGCCGCGCCAAGCGCCGCCCACCATTGGTTTGGATCCTGCTCCGTCGAGCGGTCGGCGCCCGACCGCGTCGCGACCGGTTCCGACGCCCAGCCGAGCGTCTCGCCGAGCGGGCCGAACAGCACGGCCTTCAGCACGGACGAACCGACATCCACCACGAGCAGGGTCCTGCCGTCCACTGCGCACCTCCCGGATTCCCGCGAGGGCAGTCGCGAAACCGGTCTTTGTCAATCGGATGATGCGTCGGCGTTCCGTTCGGCTTCCCGAAACGGCCCGATGCTTCCCTAATTGTCCCGGTCAGGCGTCCAGCGGCAGCCGCGACGGGTTCACACCGCAATGGGCGCGGAAGGCCGCCGCGAACCGTCCGGCATGCGCATATCCCACCGTTTGCGCGACCGCCGCGATCGACATGCCGCCAGCGTCCAGCAGTTTGCGGGCGTGTTCCATGCGGCGCATGGTGAGGTAATCGTGCGGCGAGAAGCCGGTGAAGCGGCGCATGCCTGTCGTCAGGGTGCGCGGGGAGACATCAAGCCGGGCCGCAAGCTGCGCAACTGTTTCGAGCAGCATCTTGGGATCGTCCAGCAATCTGCGGAAATTCCTGACATGGACGGGAACAGGCCCCGCGCCAGCCGCCTCGACGGTGGCGACCGATACCGCCGGCACATGCCGGAACAAAGTGTCGAGCACGGCATGGACGAGCGGCATCGGCGACAGCGCCGCGCCATCCGCTTCGATCTGCTCGGCGACCATCAGCCCGATCAGCCGGGCAATGCGCCGGCCGGCCGCCGATCCGAGGTCGAGTTCGGCGTCGAACACCGGCGTGCGGCGCGTCGCCTCGCCGGTATGGCGTTGCCAGGCGTGCTCGACGAAGGATCGCTCCAGCCTCAGCATGATCTGGGTCGTGTCGTCGCGCCAGGTGGAGCGCACATAGGCTCCGGGAGACAGGATCAGGCCCGTGCCGATCCGGGACGAGACCTGCCGGTCGCCATAACGGATGTCGACGCCGCCGCTCAGGGGAAACTCGAGCATGTAGAACGTGTCGAAGGAACCGGCATCGACCACCAGCTCCGGACCGTAACGCAGCAGGTTGAGCGACGCACCCTCGCAATGGATGGCGTGGTGCCGGAAGTCGAGCCCGTTGGCTTGGCCGGACAGCAGCAAGCGGTGCGGGCGATAACGCGTCGAGAGCGCCGCAACGGCCTCGGGTGCGCTGCCGGACGAAAGGCCCGGCACGCCTGACAAACGTCGCGAGGCGTCGATCAGATCAGGCAACATGGTTTTAAGGATAGGAGCGGCGAGGCGGCTTGTCCATCGGGCGGGAGGGGACAGGCCGTCGGTGGGTTGTTTCTTCCAGGATTGCATAAATCCTTGAAACCGCTTCGTTTCCCCGCAGCGACAAGACCTAAGTTTCCTTTGACCTGTCCCCTCGCTAGGGCGGCACAATGCCGGTCAAGCAGGAACCATTTTTATGACCCGACCCCTCTCCCCCAACTCGTTCCGGACTGGCCCCGACGAGGCTGGGATGTTCGGTTTGTTCGGGGGCCGGTTCGTTGCGGAGACGCTGATGCCCTTGATCCTCGATCTGGAGGAGCATTGGGCGAAGGCGAAGGTGGACCCTCAGTTCCAGGCGGAGCTGAAGGCGCTGTCGACCTATTATGCGGGCCGGCCGTCGAAACTGTATTTCGCGGAAGGTCTGACGAGACATCTCCGTGAGGTTGCCTCGGCCGGGGGTTCGAACGGCGGCGCAAAAGTGTTCTTCAAGCGCGAGGACCTGAACCACACGGGTTCGCACAAGATCAACAACACGATGGGCCAGATCCTGCTGGCCCGCCGCATGGGCAAGAAGCGCATCATCGCGGAAACGGGGGCGGGCCAACATGGCGTGGCGACCGCCACCGTGTGCGCGCTGTTCGGCATGCCCTGCGTCGTCTACATGGGTGCGACCGACATCGAACGCCAAGCGCCCAACGTGTTCCGCATGAAGATGCTGGGTGCCGAAGTGCGCCCGGTCACGTCCGGAACCGGCACGCTGAAGGACGCGATGAACGACGCGCTGCGCGACTGGGTCGCCAACGTGACGGACACCTACTACATCATCGGCACGGTCGCGGGCCCGCATCCCTATCCCGCGATGGTGCGCGATTTCCAATCGATCATCGGCGTGGAAGCGCGCGCGCAAATCCTGAAGGCCGAAGGCCGCTTGCCCGACAAGCTGGTCGCCTGCATCGGCGGCGGGTCGAACGCGATGGGCCTGTTCCATCCGTTCCTGGACGATCGCGACGTGGCGATGGACGCGGTGGAAGCGGCGGGTTTGGGCCTTAACTCCGGCAAGCACGCGGCGTCGCTGCAAGGCGGCAAGCCGGGCGTGCTGCACGGCAACCGCACGTTCCTTTTGATGGACGATGACGGCCAGATCGCCGAAGCGCATTCGATCTCGGCCGGTCTCGACTATCCGGGCATCGGCCCGGAACATTCCTGGCTGCACGATATCAAGCGCGTGAACTACGTCGCCGCGACCGACGACGAAGCGGTCGAAGCCTTCAAGCTGCTGTCGCGCACCGAAGGCATTCTGCCGGCGTTGGAGCCCGCACACGCCTTGGCCCATGTCGCGCGCATCGCGCCGAAAATGGCCAAGGACAAGATCATCGTCATGAATCTCTGCGGCCGCGGCGACAAGGATATCTTCGCGCTGGCCGAACGACTGGGCGTGAAGCTATGAGCCGTCTTGCCGGAACCTTCGCCCGCCTGAAGCAGGAAAAACGCGCGGGCCTCGTCACCTATGTGATGGCGAGCGATCCCGACGCGGCGACCGCGCAAAAGATCGTCGACGGCCTGCCCGATGCGGGCGCCGATGTGATCGAACTGGGCTTGCCCTTCTCCGATCCCATGGCCGACGGCCCGGCGATCCAAGCGGCGGCGCTGCGCGCACTCGCCAATGGCGGCTCGACCAAGGCGACGTTCGAGTTGCTGCGGAACTTCCGCAAGAAGAACACGACCACGCCCGTCGTGCTGATGGGTTACTACAACCCGATCTACATCTACGGCGCCGAGCGTTTCTGCAAGGATGCCGCCGCCGCCGGTGCCGATGGCTTGATCGTCGTCGATCTGCCGCCCGAGGAAGACGAGGAATTGCGCCCGTATGCGAAAGCTGCGGGCCTCGATCTCGTGCGCCTCGCCACGCCGACGACCGACGATAAGCGCCTGCCCACCGTGCTCGAAGGCGCTTCGGGTTTCCTCTATTACGTCGCCGTTCTGGGCGTGACGGGGACGAAATCCGCCGCCGCGACCGACGTGCAGGCGGCCGTCGCGCGCATCAAGCGCCACACCGATCTTCCCGTCGCCGTCGGCTTCGGCATCAAGACGCCCGAGGGCGCTGCTGCCATCGCCAAACACGCCGACGCGGCCGTGGTCGGCTCGGCCCTCGTCCAGATCGTCGCGGATTCGAAATCCGATCCGGCGACGCCCTTGCACAAGCTGGTGCGCGAACTCGCCGCCGCCGTGCGCGGCGCCAAGCAAGGAGCGGCGGCATGAGTTGGCTGACCAATTTCGTCCGCCCGAAGATCCGCGCCCTCGTTCGCAAGACCGAGGTGCCCGACAATCTGTGGGACACCTGCCCGTCCTGCGGCAAGATGATCTTCCACCGCGATCTGGAAGCCAATCAGCGTGTCTGCACGCATTGCGGGCACCATATGCGCCTGCCGGCTAAGCGCCGTTTGGAAACGCTGTTCGACGACGGCGCCTATGCGCGTATCGAACTGCCCAAGGCGATCCACGATCCGCTGAAATTCCGCGATCAGAAGAAATACGCCGATCGCCTGAAGGCCGCGCGCGACAAGACCGGCGAGCAGGACGCGATTTTAGTGGCGCATGGCCGCCTGGGCGGCGTGCAGACCGTGATCGCGGTGTTCGATTTCGAATTCCAAGGCGGCTCGATGGGCGTTGCCGTCGGCGAAGCCTTGATCGCCGCCGCGCGCCTCGCGGTTCTCCAGCAAGCGCCGCTGATCGTCATTCCCGCATCCGGAGGTGCGCGCATGCAGGAAGGGATTTTGTCCCTGATGCAGCTGCCGCGTACCGTGATCGCGGCGGAGGAAGTCAAAGAAGCGGGCCTGCCCTATATCGTGCTGCTGACCGACCCCACCACGGGCGGCGTGTCGGCAAGCTTCGCGATGCTGGGCGATATCGCGATTTCCGAACCGGGTGCGACGATCGGTTTCGCGGGTGCCCGCGTGATCGAGGAAACGATCCGCGAGAAGCTGCCTGCCGGATTCCAGAAGGCGGAATATCTGCTCGATCACGGCATGGTCGATATGGTCGTGCATCGCCACGAACTTCGCGCCACGCTGGCGCGGATGCTGAAGCTGCTGACCGAGCCGAAATCCGCCGCCCCGGTCGTGAAGCTGCCGCAGCCGCAGCTCGACATTCCCAAGGCGCGCTAAGCCCCCGAAACCCGATGGCCGTGGATCCCATTCTGGAGCGTCTGACGACGCTTCACCCCAAGGTCATCGACATGTCGCTGGACCGTTTGGTCCGGCTGCTTGCCGATCTCGGGAACCCGCATCTTTCGCTACCGCGCGTCACGCATATCGCGGGCACGAACGGCAAGGGCTCGACCCTCGCCTATATCCGCGCGATGTGCGAAGCGGCGGGCGAGCGCGTGCATGTCTACACCTCGCCGCATCTCGTGCGCTTCAACGAACGCATCCGCTTGGCGGGCAAGCTGATCGACGACGAGATGCTCGAAGCCACGCTCGCCGAGATCGAGCGCATCAATGCCGGGCGTCCGATCACGTTTTTCGAGATCACGACCGCCGCCGCGTTCCTTGCCTTTTCGCGCGTGCAAGCCGATCGCGTTTTGCTCGAAACCGGCATGGGCGGGCGGCTCGACGCGACAAACGTCGTGCCCAAGCCCGATCTGGTGGCGCTCGCGCCCATCTCGCTCGATCACACCCAGTATCTGGGCGACACGCTCGCGCTGATCGCGGGCGAAAAGGCCGGGATCATCAAGCACGGCGTGCCGGTTTGCGTGGGCGTGCAGCCCGCCGAGGCGAGCGCCGTGTTCGATGCGCGTGCCGCCGAGTTGGCAGCGCCGTTGTTCCGCCACGGCCGCGAATGGAATTTCGCGTTGCTCGACGAAGGCGGCTTCCAATATCGCGGACTTAAAACCCGCCGCTTGCCGCGCCCGTCATTGTCCGGCCCGCATCAATACGCGAACGCCGCACTCGCCGTGGCGTGTGCGGAGAAACTCGGGCTACCCGATTCGGCGATCGAAGCGGGCATCACCTCGGCGCAATGGCCCGCACGTTTGCAGCGCCTGACGCGCGGCCCCTTGGTCGAGAAATTGCCGCCGCAGGTGGCGCTGTATCTCGATGGCGGCCACAACGAAGGGGCGGGCGAAGCACTGGCGAAATGGGCGCAAGGCCGCCAGATCGATCTCGTCTTCGGTATGTTGTCGACCAAGCAGCCGATCGACTTCCTGCGCCACGTCGCCCCTTACGTGCGCCGCTTGCGCGCCATCGCGATTCCCGACGAGAAATTATCGCTGCCCGCGAGTGACATTGCTGCGGCAGCGCGCCAGGCGGGCATCGCCGATGTCGCCGAAGCGGTTTCGGCCGATGCGGCCATCGCCGATCTCGCGCCGAATATGCGGCCCGACATTCCCGTGCTGATCTGCGGCTCGCTTTATCTTTGCGGGCGCGTGCTGGCCGACAACGGCTAAACCGCCGGATCGAACAGCAGCCGCACGTAATTGCGGAAATGCAGCACTTGCGCGGGCAGGATTTTCGGGTCCTTCAAGGATTTGCCGAGCGTGATCCCGCCATCGATCAACGCAGCGGCCATATCGGCGAGTGCCGCGAGGTCGATCGGCACGCGCGGCGGATATTTGGCGGCGATCGCGTCGAAGCGTTTGGCGAAGCGCGCACGCCAGCGCAGGAAAGATTCGCGCGACAAAGCGCGCACTTCCGCGTCGAACAACTGCTCCTGATAGACGAACGACGCGGCGAGGCATCCGGGATGCGCCTCCGGCAAGTCGGCCAGCATTTCGGCGAACAGCTTCAAGCCGATCAGGAAGGATTGCAGCGGGTCTTCGGACAATTCGTCGCCGCGCGCGAACAAGCCTTCGAGGATGAGTTTGTCGTTCGCCACGTAGCGCTCAATCAACGCCTTGGCGAGCGCGTTCTTGTCGCGGAAATGATGGAAGAAGCCGCTTTTCGATATGCCCGCACCCGCGATCAACTCCTCGATCGAGGTCGCGCCGAAGCCTTTCTCGAGCGTCGCCGCCTCGGCCAGCTCGAGAATCCGTTCGCGCGCACCGCCGCGCTTCGGGGGAGATATTTCCCGCATACGCCAAGCTGTACCGCAAGTACGGTCGGGGCGCCACGGCGCGGCACGGCGCCCGGAAACTCCCGGCAACCGACCGCACCATAGGTGGGCTGGCTGCGCGGCCGCTTCGCGCTCTAAAAGCGCGGCCCGATCCGAATGGGAGACGCACATGACGCAAGATTTGCTGGGAAATCCCCTATCCTACGCCGATACGGACGCCGTCGCCGCCTGCGATGCGGCCACGGAAAAACTGCTGGCCTATCGCGCCGATCCTTTAGCCGATATCGACCCGGTGATCGCCGCGCATCCGCGCTTCGCCATGGCGAAACTGTTCCGCGCGGGCTTGATCGCGACGGCCGGCGACACGGCATTGGACGCGCTTTTCAAGGCGGCGTTCGACGATGCGGCGGCACTGGCACCCGAGATGAACGACCGCGAACGCGCGCATCTCGCCGCACTGGACGCTTGGCGCGAAGGCCGCTTCGCGGCCGCCGCCGATCGCTGGGGCCGCATCCTGTTCGATCACCCGCGTGATACGACGGCGCTGCAATTCGCCCATCTGGCGGATTTTTATGTCGGCCAGGCGGCGATGCTGCGCGACCGGCCGAGCTGGGCCTTACGCGCCTTCGGCGGCACGACGCCGCGCCGCAATTTCGTGCTCGGCATGCGCGCTTTCGGCCTGGAGGAGAACGGCCAATACGACGCGGCGCGCGCCTTGGGCGCCGAGGCCGTCGCGGCCGCGCCGCACGATGCCTGGGCGGTCCACGCCGTGGCGCATGTCTATGAAATGCGCGGCGAGACGGATGCCGGAATCACCTGGCTCGAAACCACGCAAAGCGGCTGGGCGCCTGAAAATCTATTCGCCTTCCACAATTGGTGGCACCTCGCCTTGTTGCGGCTCGATCGCGGCGAAGCTGACGCAGCGCTGGCGTTATACGATACGCGCGTGCGCCCGTCGGATAGCGACGCGGCGCTCGAGATGGTCGACGGATCGGCGCTGCTGTGGCGCATCTGGACGCGCGGCGGCGAAGTCGGCGAACGCTGGTCGAAACTCGCCGCCCTGTGGGAGAGCCGGATCGGCCATGGCGGCTACGCGTTCAACGACGTCCACGCGACGATGGCGTTCGTCGGCGCGGGCCGTTTCGATCTGGCGCGAACGCAAATCGAAACGCTGCGCAAAGCGGCGCGCGGTACGGGCGACAACGCGGCAATGTCGGCGCAAGTGGGATTGCCGGTCGCGCAAGCGCTGCTCGCCTTCGGCCAAGGCGACTGGCGAAATAGCGCCGATCTGCTGATCGGCGCGCGGGCGCACGCGATCCGCTTCGGCGGCAGCAACGCGCAGCGCGACGTCCTCGTCTGGACGGCAACGGAGGCGGCGTTGCGCGCGGGCGATGCGGCGATGGCGCAAGCACTGATCGCCGAACGCCGGACGGCGAAGCCGGACAGCCGGATCAGCCTCGACTGGGCGCGCCGCGCGGCTTGAAGAAACGAAAACCCCGATGCGGTTTCCCGCATCGGGGTTCGAATTCGCCGCGAAGATGCGCGCGGTTCAGATGACCGACTGCACCCAGCTGTAAAGGCCGCTCTTCGGCATCGAGCCGATCTTCGTCGCCTTCACTTCGCCGTTCTGGAACAGCATCAGCGTCGGGATGCCGCGCACGCCGTACTTGGACGGCGTCTGCGGATTCTCGTCGATATTGATCTTCGCGATCGTCAGCTTGCCCGCCATATCCTTGGCGAGATCGTCCAGCGCCGGGGCGATCTGCTTGCAGGGGCCGCACCACTCCGCCCAGAAATCGACCAGCACCGGGCCCGGGGCCTGGAGCACGTCGGTCGGGAAGCTCGTGTCGGTGACTTTGGTCGTGGTGGACATTGAATACGCCTCGGGTTCAAAGGGCTCGGGTGCAAAAGTAGGTAGCCGGGGCCCAAGGGTCAAGGTCCGGCGCAACGATTGCCGGATCGCGACTTTGATGAGCGATTTCTATCGCTTAAGGCGCGTGCGCGTCGAGCAATTCGGCCGGAATTTCCTGCAAACGCGGCGCATAGGTCCACACGAGCCCCGCGCGAATCGGGCGACCCGGATAGAGCGGCGCCAATGCGGCGCGATAGGCCGCGAGCTGCGCCACGTATTCGGCGGGCACGTCTTCGATCCGCTCGGGCGGCGGGCGGTTGGTTTTGTAGTCGAGCACGAAGATCACGTCGTCGCGCACGACCAAACGATCGATGCGGCCCGACAATGCGCGCCCGCCCACACGCGCGACGATCGGCGCTTCGGCCAAGCCTTCGCCCGAGAGCGCTTCGGCAAAATCCGGCAGGTCGAACAGCGCCAGGGTCTCGCGCGCGATTTCGTCCTGCTGGGCCGCGTCCAACGAATTTCCGGGGCGGGCGAGGAAGCGCCGCGCCGCCGCGTCGCGCGCCTCGGGCGGCAGATCGGGCAAGGTTTGCAGCAAGCGATGGATCAGCGCGCCGCGCTTGATCGCATCGGCCCTGGCGCCCGCGAGCGGCGAGGCCGCGGCTGGCATCTGGCCTTCGCGCGACGGTACCAGCGGCTTGGGTGGGACGGGTTCTTCGGGCGCATCGCCGCGCCGCAGCCATGCAGGTGCCGCATTGGCCGCGCGGGATTGCGCCGCCGCGTCGGTCTTCTGCGCTTCCAGCGTCGCGGGCTTTTCGTAGGACACGATCGCCGTGTTGCCGTCGATGCCCGTGCCATCGACCACGACGATAGCGCGCAAGGCGGGCAGGCGGGCGCGGATCGCCAGCAGCTTCGGCAATTGGGCGAGGTCGGTGACGACGCAAGCCGCCCCGCAATCGCCCAAGCGATACTCAAGCGCATCCTCGCCGAACAGCACAAACAGCGGCACGGCAATCAGGCCGGCTTTATACGAAGCGATATGTGCGATCGCCGTTTCGGGGCTTTGCTGAAGCAAGATGCCGACGCGATCGCCGCGCGCGATTCCATGGGCGCCAAGCGCGTTAGCGAAGCGATTGGTCAGCGCGCGCAATTCGCCGAATTTGATGATGCGGACGGCGCCGACATCGTCGTCGAACAGGATGGCGGGCTTGGCTGCGTCCTGATTGTCGCAGACATCGACGCCGATATTGAAGCGGTCGGGGATCGCCCAGCGGAACTTGGCCAGCAGCTTTTCGTAGCTGTCGGCGTGGGGCAACATCAGCGTTGCGTGCCCTCTAGCAGCGCGCCGTCGATATAGGCGCCGGCGAGATTGGCGCCGCGCAGATCGGCCCCCCGGAAATCGGCCTCGCGCAAATCGGCACCACGCAAATCGGCGCCGATCAACGACGCCTTGCTCAGATTGGTCGTCAGCCGCCGTCCGGTGGGCGAGCCGTCGGCCGCGAAGATTTCCATTGGATGGCCGATCGAGCCGCCGAAGATGGCGCCTTCCAGGCGTGCGCCCAGCATTTGCGCGCCGGAGATATTCGCGT
>JAIUNH010000085.1 GCA_020161965.1 Pseudomonadota bacterium | reverse complement strand
CGTCGATCTGTCGGTGCGGGATGGCGCGATCACCGGCCTCATCGGGCCGAATGGGGCGGGGAAAAGCACGCTGTTCGGTCTGATCGCGGGCGAGGTAAAGCCGAGCGAAGGTGAGATTACGTTCGACGGCAAGCCGATCGCCGGTTTGCCGCCGGACCGGATTTTCCATGCCGGGCTCGCGCGCACGTTCCAGATTCCGCGCCCGTTTCCGCAAATGACCGTGCTCGAGAACGCCATGCTGGCGCCTTCCGGGCAATCGGGCGAGCGGTTCTGGAACAACTGGTTTCGTCCGTCGCTGGTCCGCGAGGAAGAGCGGCGCTGCCGCGAGCGCGCGATGGAAGTGCTGAGCTTCACCGGCCTCGCTGCCAAGGCGCAGGATCCGGCCGGGATCCTGTCGGGTGGCCAGCAGAAGCTGCTGGAACTCGCGCGCGTCATGATGGCGCAACCGCGGCTCATTCTACTCGACGAGCCGGCGGCCGGCGTCAATCCCGCCTTGCTCGAAACCCTGATCGACAAGATCCTGGCGCTTAATGCGCGCGGCATCGGCTTCCTGATCGTCGAGCACAATATGGATATGGTGATGCGCATCTGCGGATCGATCGTCGTGATGGCGCAGGGACGGTTGATTTTCTCGGGCACGCCGCAGGAAGTCGTGCGCGAGCAGCGCGTCATCGACGCTTATCTCGGCGACGTTTCGGATATCGCGCTATGAGCACGCCGTTCCTTGTCGCCCGCAATCTGCGCGCGTCCTATCGGCGTGGTCTGCCGATCGTGCACGACATTTCGGTCGACGTCGCCTGCGGCGAAATCGTAACGCTGGTCGGTCCCAATGGTGCGGGCAAATCGACTTTCATGAAGGCGCTGGCCGGCCTCGTTCTGATCGAAGGCGGCGAGATCCTTCTTGGCGACGTGAACCTCGCCGGACAATCGACCCATGCAATCATCGGGGCGGGCGTGGGTTTCGTGCCGCAAACCGGCAACGTCTTCGCCAGCCTGTCGATAGAGGATAATCTGATCGCGGGCGGACATACGCTCGCCAAGCCGGTGCTGCGCGAGCGTCTCGTGCGCGCCTTCGAACGGTTTCCTGCACTTGCGGCGCATCGCCGCTCGGCCGCCAATGTATTGTCGGGCGGTCAACGCCAGATGCTGGCCGTCGCCCGCGCGTTGATGACCGAACCTCGGCTGATCATGCTCGACGAGCCGACGGCGGGGCTCGCACCCAAGGTCGCGCAGGAAGTGTTCGCCGATTTGCGCAAGCTCGCCGGCGGCGGCGTGGCGGTGCTGATGGTGGAGCAGAACGCGAAGGCGGCTTTGCGCGTGTCCGATCGCGGCTATGTTCTGGTGGAAGGCCGCAACCATATCTCGGGGCGCGCGAGCGCATTGCTGGAAGATGCGGCGGTCGCGGAAGCCTTTCTCGGATCGCGGAGGCATTCATGATTGGGCAGGCGCTGGCCGACGGAATTTTGACCGGCGGCATTCTGGCTCTCGGCGCGATCGGCTATTCGCTGAGCGTCAAGATCCTCAAATTCGCGAACTTCGCGCATGCGGAGTTTCTGAGCGTCGGTGCGTATCTCGCACTGACATTGGCGGCGTTGATGGGAGCGGGCACGCCGATCGATCCGCTGTCGTTCGGGCTGCCGCTGATCGCCGCGACGATCATTGCAGGTGTGGCGACCGGCGTGATTGCAATTCTGGTCGATACGTTGGTCTTCAGCCGATTGCGTGCGCGGCGCGCAGCGGCCTTGACCCTTGTGTTCGCCAGCTTCGGGATGGCGCTGATCTTGCGCAATCTCGTGCTGCTGCTTTGGGGCCCGAATGCGCACTACTATGGGCAGGAACTGCAAATCGCGATCGAAGTTCTGCCCGATGTGCGGATGTTGCCAGATCACGTCTTTGTCCTGGTGCTGACGATCCTGCTCGTGCTGTCGCTGCACTTCTTCCTGCAAACCAGCCGCGTGGGCGTGGCGATGCGCGCGATGGCCGATAGCCCGGCGTTGTCGCAGGCGTGCGGCATCGACACGGCGAGCGTCATTCGCTGGACCTGGCTGCTGGCCGGTATGCTGGCGGCGTGCGCGGGCGTGTTCGCAGGGCTGACGGTTCAGATCCGCCCGGAACTCGGCTTCAATATGCTGCTGGCGGTGCTGACGGCCGCTGTGCTCGGCGGGGCGGGCAATCTGTTTGGCGCGGTCGTCGGCGGTTTGGTCGTCGGTCTCGCGGAAAGCCTTTCGGTTCTGATCATCCCGGCGAGCTTCAAGCCGGCAATCCCGTTCCTACTGCTTCTGATCGTGCTGTATGTCCGGCCGCAGGGGCTGTTCACCAAATCCGTGCGCGCGTGAGGACCGAATGATCGGCGTCTTGTCCTATTTCGTGTTCTTCTGCAGCGTGGCGCTGATCCTGGCGATCGTCGTGCTCGGCCTCAATCTGCAATGGGGCAATACCGGCCTGTTCAATGCGGGCATCGCCGGCTTCTATGCGATCGGCGCCTACGGCTTCGCGATTTTGACGGCAGCACCGCGCGCCGATCTGATCGGCAATTTCGGTTTGCCGTGGATCGTGGGCGTGGCGGGCGCCATGGCGGCTTCCGCCTTCATCGCATTGGTGATCGGGATCGCCACGTTGCGCTTGCGCGACGATTATCTCGCCATCGCGACGTTCGGCATCGCGGCGACGATTCAGCTTCTGGCGCTCAATCTCGATCCGCTGACCGGCGGTGCGATGGGCATATCATCGCTGCCCAATCCGTTTCGCGGTCTTTTCCCGGCATCGATTCTCAACAATCTCTGCTATCTGGCGCTGATCGTAGCGCTCGTATTCGTCGTCTATGCGGGGCTGCAGCGGATCGTGGCGTCGCCCTGGGGGCGGGTGCTCAAGGCGATCCGCGAGGACGAGATCGCGGCGCGCACGCTCGGCAAGAACATCGATATGTTCCGGCTTCAGGCTTTCGTGCTCGGCGCGATGCTGATGGGGCTGGGCGGCGCGCTCTATGTCAGCTTCATCGGCTTCGTCAGTCCCGCCGATTTCATGCCGATCCTGACCTTCCAAGTTTGGACGATGCTGATCATCGGCGGCAGCGGCAACAACAAGGGCGCCATTCTCGGCGCGGTCGTCGTTTGGGGCTTGTGGAGTCTGATCGGTGCCGTGACCGTGCAGTTCCTGCCGCCGCATTTCCAGATCTATGGCGGCGCCACGCAGGCGGTGCTGATCGGCTTGATCCTGGTGCTGACGCTGTTGCTGCGGCCGCGCGGGTTGATCGGCGAGCGCACGACGGCGTCGCGTCACGCGACTTAAGCCATTAAGGTCAACCGTCGCGCCGGCGGCGCGTCGGCGCATCTTCGACCAAATTCCGGCACAACCGGCGCAACAACCCTTGCGTCGTTTTGATGTCGCCTTCGATCGCTTTGACGGCAGCCCTAGAATCGTCCGCTTCCATCGCGGCGATCAGGTCGCGGTGATGCGAACTCGGCCGATAGCCGTCGGCAACCAGCAGCGGCTCGATATAGTTCGACAGCATGCGCATATAGGGACCGAAGCGCAGCCACAGCGTCTGGATGAACTGGACGACAACGGGCGATCCGCAGGCTTCGTAGATCGCGAAGTGGAATTCCTGGTTCTTCGCCAGCATCAACGCGAGATCGCGAGCGGCGGTCGCCGCTTCATGTTCGAGCATCAGCGTTTTGAAGCGTTCGCGCTCGGCGGGGGAGGCGCGCTCGGCGGCGAGTTTCGTTGCGAGCGTCTCGAGTGCTATCCGCGTCAGGCAAAGATCATTGAGGCCGTCGAGACTGACCGTCGGTACTTTGGCCGAGCCGTTGGGCACGACGACGAGCGCGTTCTCCGCCGTCAGGCGGCGCAGCGCTTCGCGCACCGGCATGTGGCTGGTCCGGAACGTCTCGGCCAGGAACGCAATCGTCAGCGTCTGCCCCGGCTCGAAATGACCGGACATCAAGGCGTGCCGCAGGCGTTTGTAGACTTCGTCCTGAATCGTCGATCGCGACGACACCGGTTCGAGGAAATCGACGGTCATTTCGGCCCGTTTTTTGATCAAACGATGTTTAGATTTTCAACATAATTCGCCGGGGTATTCAAGGGTAAGTTGCCCGGCTTTGGAGAGGGGGCGCATTCATGAAAAATGTGCGCCTCGGCCGTTTAAGTGACGTGCAGATATGTCTAAATCATAAATTACTTCAGTGTATTATTCGGCATTCAGCGGGATTCTGAATAGCAAATCGCGGCGCTTTACCGGATTTCATTTTCATGCTCTTATGATCAAATGATGTAACGCGCATCTACGAGGAAAGCGTCGGGCATCCGGCCCGCGCCGCGCATCGCGACCAACGAAAAGAAGGGAAGCTCATGTCTTACGGAATTCGCTCTTTGCTGGCGGTGTGCGCTGTCGCCGCATTGCCGGCGTTGATGGCGGCACCCGCCGCCGCGCAAGCGGTCGCTTGCCCCGTGAAAATCGGCGCCGTTCTGTCGCTGACCGGTTCGATGGGTGCCGTCGGCAAGAATATCGCCAATAGCGCGCAACTCGCCGTTCGCCATATCAACGAAGGCGGCGGCATCAAGGGCTGCCAAGCCGAGCTGGCGTTGCGCGACGATCAGGGCCAGCCGAGCGTCGGCGTCGATGCCGCGAAATTCCTGGTCGAGGTCGAGCGCGTCTCTGGTCTCGTCGGCGCGATCTCGAGCGGCGTCACCATCCCGGTGCTGACGTCGGTCGCCGCCCCGTCGAAGATTCCGCAGATCTCGTGCTGCTCCTCGGCGCCAATCCTGACGGCGATGGCGCAGGAAGGGAAGACCGGCGGGTTCTTCTTCCGCACTATCCCGACGGTGAAGAGCCTTGCCTATCTGCCGGCGGCCCTGGCGGCCGAGCGCGGCTGGAAGCGCATCGCGCTGATCTACGTCAACACCGATTACGGCACCAGCTTGGTCAAGGATTTCACCAAGGCCACGGAAGTTTCCGGCGGCAAGGTGGTGAAGGCCGTCGGCTTCAACGAGAACCAAGCTTCCTACCGCGCGGAAGTCACCGCAGCGTTGGCCGAAAAGCCGGACGCGATGTTCCTGGTCGCCTTCCCGTTGGACGGCGCCACGATCGCGCGCGAATGGATTTCGCTCGGCGGCACGCAGAACCTGATTCTCAACAACGCGCTGCGTAGCCCCGATTTCGTTAAGGCGGTGGGCGAGCGCTATCTGACCAAGGCGTTCGGCACCGACAACACGACTACCGGCGGGCCGTCGGTCGAGACCTTCAAGCAAGCCTTCGAGACTGAATACAAGGCGAGTGCTGCGGGTCCCGGTATCTACAACATCTACGACGCGGTGATGGCGCTCGGGCTCGCGATGAATATCGCGCCGGATCTTTCCGGCACGTCCGTTCGCGACGCGATCCGCAAGATCCATACGGCCGGCGGCGAGAACGTGGCGACCGGTCCGGCGGAGTTCAAGAAGGCGCGCGAATTGATCGCGAAGGGCACCGCCATCAAGTATACCGGCGCGACCGGGCCGATCGAGTTCGACGCCTATGGCGATGTCAGCGGCCCCGCGATCTCGTGGCGCATCGACGGCCAGAACATGGTCATCGATAAGGGCTACTCGATCGAGGATATGCTGAAGCTGTTCAAGCGCATCGACGGCTGACGCACCGCGCCCGCGTCGGTCCCGGTCAGGATCGACGCGGGCGGGGAGCCGAGTATGACGAACTACACGTTATCGCATTGGGGACTTTACGAGGTTGCGCCGGCCGGTGATGCTGGTCCGGCACTCGTGCCGTTTCGCGACGATCCCGACCCGAGCCCCATCGGTTTGCATGCGCTCGATCCGGAATTGACGCGGTTGCGAGTGCGGCGTCCCGCGATCCGCGAAAGTTGGTTGCGCGGCGGTCCCGGTGCCGTACCCGAACGGCGCGGCCGCGACGCGTTCGTCGAGGTGAGTTGGGGCGAGGCGCTGGATTTCGTCGCGGGCGATATCGATCGCGTGCGCCGTCAATTCGGCAATCGATCGATCTTCGCGGGTTCCTATGGCTGGTCGAGTGCCGGCCGGTTCCATCACGCTCAAAGCCAGGTCCATCGTTTCATGAACGCGGCCGGCGGTTATGTCCGGCATGTCGATTCCTACAGCCTAGGTGCGGCCAATGTGATCCTGCCGCATGTCGTCGCCGGTATGGACGATATGATGGCGTCGCACACGTCGTGGGACGTGATGGCGCGGCACACGGAGTTGTTCGTCACCTTCGGCGGCGTGCCGGTGAAGAACGCGCAGATGAATGCGGGCGGCGTGGGGCACCACGGCGTGGCGAAAGGCCTCGCCGCGATGCGCGACGCCGGCGTGCGTTTCGTCAATATCGGCCCCGTGCGCGACAATCTCGGCGCCGCCGGGACGGATGCCGAATGGATCGCGTGCCGGCCCAATACCGATACGGCCGTGATGCTGGCGCTGGGCTACGTCTTGATCGCCGAAGCGCTTCACGACAGGAAATTCCTCGCGCGCTGTTGCGTTGGGTTTGAACAATTCGAGACTTACCTGACCGGTGCCGCCGACGGTGTGGCGAAGACGCCCGAATGGGCCGAAGCGATCAGTGATGTGCCCGCCGCGACGATCATATCGCTTGCCCGTCGCATGGCGGCATCGCGCACGCTGCTGAATGTTTCGTGGTCGATGCAGCGCGCGTCGCATGGCGAGCAGCCGTTCTGGGCGGTGATATCGCTCGCCGCGATGCTGGGCCAGATCGGTTTGCCGGGCGGCGGATTCGGTGTGGGTTACGGTGCGGCCAATCTCGTCGGCAGTTCCCATGCGCGCGTAAAGGGGCCGACGCTATCGCAACTGCGCGCCGGGATTCCCGATTTCATTCCGGTGGCGCGGATCGCCGATATGCTGCTCCAGCCGGGCGCGCCGTTCACCTATAACGGCCAAAGCTATGTCTACCCGGATATCCGGCTGGTCTATTGGGCCGGCGGCAATCCGTTCCACCATCATCAGGATTTGAATCGTCTGCGCCGCGCTTGGCAAAAGCCGGAGACGATCGTCGTCAACGAGCAATATTGGACCGCCACGGCCAAGCACGCCGATATCGTGCTGCCCGCGACGACGACGCTGGAGCGCGACGATATCGGTTCGGCCACGCTCGAAGCCTATTTCGTAGCGATGAAGCGCGCCATTCCGCCGGCGGGCGAGGCGCGCGACGACTACGACATCTTCGCGGCTTTGTCCGCGCGCTTGGGCTGTGCCGCGACCTTCACCGAGAATCTCGACACGATGGGCTGGCTGCGGCGGCTTTACGCCGAATGCCGGCAGATCAATCAAGGGCGCGGGATCGATCTGCCCGATTTCGACGATTTTTGGCGCGCGGGCATCGTCGACCTCACTTCGCATGATCGACCGGCGACGATGCTCGCAGATTTCGCCGCCGATCCGCAAAGCCATCCGCTCGGCACGCCATCGGGCCGGATCGAAATCCATTCCGATCGCGTTGCCGGTTTCGCATTGCCCGATTGTCCGGGGCACGCCGTTTGGCGCGAACCGGCGGAATGGCTGGGCAGCGAAACCGCCAAGCGCTTTCCTCTGCACCTGTTGACCGATCAGCCCGCGCGCCGTTTGCACAGCCAGCTCGACGCGAGCCCGCATAGCCTTGCGGGCAAGATCGCGGGGCGCGAACCGATCTATCTCAATCCCGCCGATGCCGCTGCGCGCGGTATTTCGCAAGATCAGATCGTTGAGATATTTAACGATCGCGGCCGCTGCTTGGCGGCGGCAATCCTGACCGACGACATCATGCCCGGCGTCGCACGGCTCAGCACCGGCGCTTGGTACGATCCCGATCCCGACACGGGGCTCGATCGCCACGGCAATCCCAACGTGCTGACCCTGGATGCGCCTGCATCGTCGCTGTCGCAAGGTTGCAGTGCGCAGACATGCCTTGTCGAGATCGCCGCATGGCGCGGGGAGTTGCCGCGCCTCGGCGCGTTCGATATGCCGGTCTTCGTCGGCCGATGAGCATTGCACAACATCGCCGCACGGTTTGGTTCCCGACGGCGGGACAGCGCCCGGCGGCAACGCCGTTGGGCCCCGATATCGCTGCCGATGTCGCGATCATCGGCGCTGGGTTCACCGGTTTGACGGCCGCACTGCATCTTGCGCGTCGTGGCGCCAAGGTCGTGATCCTCGAAGCGGACGCGGTCGGCGCGGGGGCAAGTGGCGTCAATGCCGGGTTCGTCGTACCGAACTTCGCCAAGGCAGATCCCGATGCTGTGATCGCGCGCCTGGGGCGGGAACGCGGCACGCGTTTGCTGAACATGATCGGCATCGGCGCCGATCGCGTCTTCGCGACGATCCGCGATAATGCCATCGCGTGCGATGCGGAACAGAACGGCTGGATTCATGTCGCCCATTCGCCCGCGATGCTCGACGTGCTGGCGCGGCGCGCGGCGGCATGGCGCGCATTGGGCCGGCCCGTCGCGATGCTCGACGAAGCGCAAGCGCGTGCGCGCACAGGATTGCGCCATTGCGTCGGCGCACTGATCGACGAAAGCGGCGGCATGCTGCATCCGCTGAACTACGCCTATGGTCTCGCCGCGGCAGCGATCGCGGCGGGTGCGACGCTGCACGAGAACGCGCCCGTCGATCGGATCGCGCGCGTCGGGAGCGTCTGGCAGCTTGCGTCCGGCGGTACGACATTGCGCGCCGACAAGGTTTTGCTTTGCACCAACGCGTTCACGCACGGCGCGGCGCGCCCGCTCGGCCGCTCGACCGTGCCGCTCGTCGTCTATCAGATCGCGACGCGCCCGCTTGATGCGGCGAACGTTCGACGGATATCGCCCCAACGCAATCCGGTCGCCGACACGCGCGCCAATCTGCTGACCTATCGGCTGGATCGCGACAACCGTTTGATCAGCGGCGGCATGTCGATGCTGCCGATCGGCGCTGAATCGCGCATGGCGGGGATGATCGCCGCGCGTTTGCGGCACGAGCTTTCGTTGCCGGAAACGCCGATGGTCGATTTCGTCTGGCGCGGCACCGCCGCGATGACGATGGATTTTCTGCCGCATCTCCATGAATTCGGGCCCGGATTTTTGGGTGGCATCGGCTGCAACGGACGGGGAATCGCGTTGACCGCGATGCTGGGCGAAGTCCTTGCCAACGCGATCTCCGGCGCCGATCCGCGCGATCTACCGATCGGAATGACGAAGCCGGGCGGTGTGCCGATGCGCATGTTGGCGGCAGCGGCACCGTCTTTCGCGATCGCACAGGCGCGTTGGCAAGATCATCGGGCGGGGTTGTGACGATGTTCGTTCTGAACGGAAAAGACGTGCGCGCGGCGCTGCCGATGGAAGACTGCATCGCGGCGGTGCGAGACGGGTTGATTGCGCTGGCGCGCGGCGAAAGCGAGCAGTTCGCGCGGTTCCAGCTGAAGCCTGCTTCCGCCGGGCCGTTGATGGGATTGATGCCGGTGTTCCGGGGCGGTGCGGAGCCCATCTGGTGCGTAAAGGACGTTCTGGTGGCGCCCGACAACCGTGTGCGCGGTCTGGACACGCACCAGGGCGCGATCCTGGTTCATGACGGTACGTCGGGCGAGTTGCTGGCGCTGGTGGATGCAAGCGCCATCACCGCCTTGCGCACGGCGGCGACCAGCGCCGTCGCCACGCTTGCTTTGGCGCGCAAGGATGCGCGGCGCATCGCGGTGGTGGGTGGGGGCACACAAGCCCGCGCGCATGTCGAAGCGTTGCGCCTAGTTCTGCCGCACGCGTCGATCGTGCTGTGGGCGCGTGAATCCGATCAACCCGAGCAAGTCGCGGCGAGTTTGGGCGTCGCTTGTGCAGGCGACATTCAAAGCGCAGTTGCGAATGCCGATATCGTCTGCACGACGACGGCGTCGCGCGTGCCGTTGCTGAAGCGCGAATGGATTGCGCCGGGCTGTCATATCAATGCGGTCGGCGCCAGCTCGCCGGCGGCTCGCGAAATCGGCACCGATATCGTCGCGGCATCCGAATTCTTTGTCGACTCGCGTGCGCAATCTTTGATTGAGTGCGGCGAGTTGTTGCTGCCGATCGGCGAGGGCGCGATAGATGCCGCGCATATCCGCGCCGAAATCGGCGACGTGCTGGCGGGCTCGCATCCCGGACGTTCCGATGCCAAGGCGGTGACGCTGTTCAAATCGCTCGGCATGGCGGTCGAAGACATGGCAGCAACTTTACGCGCCGTCGCCAATGCGCGGGATATGGGGTTGGGACAGCACGTGATTTGGCGCTCGGCGTGAACGTAGAAGACCGGAAATAAATCCAACAGGAGGCTTGAAGATGTCGACCAATTTGCTCGCGGATTTCGCCAACGCCATCGCCGCCCGGAAAATCCGGATCGTCGATCTGACGCAGACGTTGAAGCCGTCGACCCCGGTCATCGCTCTGCCGCCGGAATTCGGCCAGACGAAGCCCTTCGCGACCGAGGCGATCTCAAATTTCGACGATCGCGGCCCGGCTTGGTATTGGAACAACATCGCGTGCGGCGAACATACGGGCACGCATTTCGATGCGCCGATCCACTGGATCAGCGGCAAGGATATGAAGGACGGCGCCACGGATACGGTCGATCCGCAGCGTTTGGTAGCGCCGGCTTGCGTGCTCGACTTCTCCAAGGAATGCGCCGAGGACGAGAAGTTCACCGTTATC
>JAIUNH010000084.1 GCA_020161965.1 Pseudomonadota bacterium | reverse complement strand
CGCCGCCGCCTGCGCGCGCGCGAACACGTCCTTGGCACTTTCATCAAAACGCCGACGACGCATGCGATCGAGATCCTCGGTCTGCTCGGCTACGATTTCGTTGTCATCGACCAAGAACATGCGCCGCTCGACCGCTGGCAGATCGATACGATGGTGCTGGCCGCGCGCGCGTCGAACGTCGCGGGGATCGTGCGTGTCGGCGACCCGGGCGACGCCAATATCCTGTCGGTGCTCGATTGCGGGGCCGTCGGCATTCTGGTGCCGCATGTCGACAGTGCCGCCAAGGCGCGCGACATCGCCGCCGCGTGCCGTTATCGGGGCGGCCGCCGCGGTTTCGCCAACACCACGCGCGCGGGCGGCTTCGGCGAAGCCACATTCGCCGGACACATCCAGGCGCAGGACCAGCGCGCCGTCTGCACGGCGATGATCGAGGATCTGTCCGCACTCGACCATTTGGACGAAATCGCCGCGGTCGAGGGCATCGACGCTTGGTTCGTCGGGCGCGGCGATCTAACCGCCGCGTTGGGCGCGCCGTCGATGACCTCGCCCGAAACCCGCAAAGTGGTGGAGCCGATCATGGCGGCCGCGCGCAAGGCGGGCATTCCCGTGATCATGCTGTCGCCCGACCGCGCCGACGCCAAGGCGATGGCCGAGCTCGGCGCCAGCGCCTTCATGGTTTCCAGCGATCACGGATTCCTCAAACAGGCGGCGCGCCAAGCGCTCGCCGAGTTCACGCCGCCTATCGCCTAAAACAAGGGAAAGAACGACAATGCATATCACGCCCGAACGCATCGCGCTGACGCACACGCTGCACGCCCTGTTGGTCGACTATTGGCACGAGGTCGACAGCAATTGGGGCCGCAACGCGCCCAATTACTACACGCCCGACGGCGTGTTCCAGGGGCCGGCCGCGTCCTATGCCGGCCGCGAGAAGATCCGCCAATTCTACAAATGGCGCGAAGACCGGGGTGCGCGCACCGTGGTCCACAGCGTCATCAATTTCCAGGCGATCCCGCAAGGGGACGACAAGGCGCTGTGCCACTGGTTCCTGATGCTGTACGCGGCCGACGGCAAGCCGCCGCTGCCCACGCATCCGCCGATCCAGATCGCCTATATGACCGATCACATGGTTCGCGACGCGAGCGGCGATTGGTTCGTCGAGCATCGCAAATTCGAGAATTGGTTCGAAGGCGGTACGCCGACGACCAATCCGAACCTCAACGATAAATAACCGTCGCGGGCGCGGGCCGGGGTCAGAACCCCGGCTCGACGCCCGTCGTCGCGCGCGCGCGCCCGTCGTCGCGCACCAGCGCCAGCGCGCGGCCGATCGCGGCCGTGGTTTGTTGCAGCGGGCCGACGATTTTCTCCGCGAGATCCCGCCGTTCGATCGCCGATTTGAACAGGCTGATGCTCATCAGCCCATGGACGGCGTCGCCGATCTTGATCGCCGTTGCCAGCGTGATCGTGCAAAAGGGTTTGGTCGCCGGGTCGCGCATCGCGTAGCCGTCCTTGCGGATGCCGGCGAGCAAGGCGTGCAAGCGCCGTTCTTCCGCAGCGCCAAATTGCAGTTCCGGCGTGGCGCGCATGCGCGCCACGTGTGCACGCATTTGTTCGGGCGGGCAAAACGCCATGAAGGCGCGGCCCATGGCCGAATGCAGCAGATCGGCGCGTTGGCCCAGCACCGTGTTGGTGTGGGCGAGGGGGCTGACGGCGCCGGTCCAGTAGCGCACGGCGATCGCGTCGCCGTCGAGCACGCCGATGCCGATCGGACATTTGGTGGTCGCGGTCAGCTCCAGCGCGTGCGGGCGCGCGACCTCGATCATCTGGGCGATGCCGTCGCGCCCGGCGGTCAATTCGTGCGTGCGGCAGGTGACGTGATAGCCGCCGCACATGTTGTCGCGCGCGACATAGCCTTCGTGCATCAGCGTTTCCAGCATCCGCACGATGGTGGATTTGGGAACGCGCGTTTCCTCGTAGATCTCGTTGACCGAGGCGATGCCGCGTTTGTTCACCGCGCGCAGCACCTTGAAGGCGCGGCCGACGGAGTCGACCGGCGCGTAGGAGCGCTGCTCGGGATCGGTAAAGCCGCGGCGGGAATTAGTCCGGCAACGCGATCGCGCCTCAGCGCCCTGCCAGGCGCCGTCCGCGACGGAATGCGTGAGTGCGCTCGCTTCGGTCACGTCGTCCCTCCCTGCGTTCGACTTCGGGTCGAACTGGCCGCTTGGCGGCATTGACGCGTAGTCTATCCCTTGCGGCGACCGGACGCCACTGGCGGTGTGTTTCCGCCCGCGTCCGCGCCGCCGCAAGGTCCGATGACGGCTCAGAAATTGACCCTGTCGGCGCCCTTCAACGCCAGCGTTTTGCGGGCATCGGCGGGGGTTGCGATCTCCAAGCCCAGCCCTTCGATGATCTGGCGAACCTTGGCGACCTGCTCGGCATTCGTCCGGGCGAGCTTGCCGGGCCCGGCCCAGAGCGAGTCTTCCAGCCCGACCCGGACATTGCCGCCCATCGCGGCGGCTTGTGCGGCGATCGGCAATTGGTTGCGTCCCGCCCCCAAAACCGACCAGTGATAGGCATCGCCGAACAAGCGGTCGGCCGTGCGCTTCATATGCGCCACGTCCTCGGGATGGGCGCCGATCCCACCCAGAATGCCGAACACCGACTGCACGAAGAACGGCGGCTTGACCAGGCCGCGATCGACGAAATGCGCCAGCGTATAGAGATGCCCGATGTCGTAGCACTCGATCTCGAAACGCGTGCCGTTCTCGGCGCAGGCGGTCAGGATGCCGGCGATGTCCTTGAACGTGTTCTTGAAGATGCGGTCCTCGGATTCAGCCAGATACGGCTTTTCCCACGCGTGCTTGAAATCCTTGTGGCGCGCGAGCATCGGGTAGAGCCCGAAATTCATCGAGCCCATGTTCAGCGACGCAACTTCCGGCTTGAAATAGGTGCACGGGCGCAAGCGCTCATCGATCGTCATCGTCGGAGCGCCACCGGTGGTGATGTTGATCACCGCGTCGCAGCGTTGCTTGATAACCTTCAAGAAGGGCTCGAATGCCTCGGGCGATTGGTCGGGGCGGCCATCGGCGGGATTGCGCGCATGGACATGGACGAGGGCGGCCCCGGCTTCGGCAGCCCCGATCGCCGCCTCGGCGATTTCCGCCGCCGTGATCGGCAGATGCGGGGACATCGACGGCGTATG
This sequence comes from Pseudomonadota bacterium, assembly GCA_020161965.1. GTDB lineage: Bacteria > Pseudomonadota > Alphaproteobacteria > CACIAM-22H2 > CACIAM-22H2 > Tagaea. The sequence goes on along the minus strand of JAIUNH010000084.1, from coordinate 7,450 downwards.
GATGGCACCCGTCACGGCGCAGGTGATCATGACTTTCCGGGCCACTGTCTTCCTCCCTGTTTATTCGTTCGACGTGATTCACATGGCGTCGGTGGCGATTCCACCCGGCCGCGCGCGGATTTCAATGGGCGAAAAGGGGCCGCAAGCCGCGGGCGCTTCGCGTTCCCATGTGTCATGGAATCCACCGGTGGTGCCAGCGCAATCGCCCCCGCTTGACGGAAACCGCCACGCCGAATAAAACTCGTCGCCTCAAATTCGATATCATATAGGATATGATACAGAAAGTTGCCGCCAGCGAGATCCATCAAATTTGCGCCGCAGCCCTGCTGCGGGCGGGCGCGCCGGAATCCCATGCGCGGCTGCAGGTGGATTTGCTGCTGGAGGCGGAATTGCGCGGCCGCGCGTCGCACGGGTTGTTGCGCTTGCCGCGGATCGTCGCGCGCATCCGCAACGGTGTCGCCGATCCGCGCGCGTCGGGCCGCCACGATTGGCAGGGCGACGGCTTGCTGCAGGTGGACGGCGAGTGCGGGCTGGGCCCGGTCGTGGCGTGCGCGGCGCTGGATGCGCTGATGGAGCGCGCCGCGACGACGGGTGTGGCGCTGGCTGCTATCGCCAACAACAATCATATCGGCATGCTTGCTTTCTATGCCGAGCGCGTTGCGACGCGCGGCGCCATGCTGATCGCGCTATCGACCAGCGAGGCGCTTGTCCATGCCTGGGGCGGCACGAAGGCGATGCTCGGCACCAATCCCATCGCGATCGGCGTGCCCGCCGCACCGTTGCCCTTCGTGTTCGATATGGCGACCAGTGTCGTGTCGATGGGACAGATCCACGATCATGCGCTGCGCGGCGCGCCGATTCCGCTGGGCTGGGCGCTCGACGCTTCCGGCCGGCCGACGACCGACGCGAAGGCCGCGCGCGGCGGCGCCATCGCACCTTTCGGCGAGGCGAAAGGCTATGCGCTGGGCCTCGCTTTCGAAGTTCTGGTCGCGGGCCTGACCGGGGCGGCGCTGGGCCGCGCGGTGCGCGGCACGCTCGACGCGACCGAGATTTGCAACAAGGGCGATGTCTTCATCGTAATCCGCGCCGCACAGATGGAAGCGATGGCCGCGTCGATCGCGCTTTATCTCGACGAAATCAGAGACGACGCGCCCGCCGAAGGATTCCGGCGCGTGGCGATCCCCGGGGACCGGGCCAACGCGGTGCGCGCCGAGCGGTTGCGCGACGGCGTGCCGGTCGCCGGCAATGTCTGGGACGACATCGTCGCACTGGCGCGCGCATGAAGGACGGAGGCGAGAAAAGCGTATGACGAGTTTCGGCCTGCTTCGTACACCGGCGAAGATTCTGTTCGGGCGCGGCCAGCGCGCCGCTTTGGGCGCCGTCGCGCGCGGCTTCGGCGCGCGCGCTTTCATATGCACCGATGCGCGGCTTGCCGCCGATCGGCAATTCGCCGCGATGATGGACGATCTGAAGGCGAGCGGCGTCGCGGTGCTGGTGTTCGACCGCACAATCGCCGAATTGCCGCTCGATTGTGTCGCGCAATGCGTTGCCGCCGCCAAGCCCTTCGCGCCCGATATGGTGATCGGCATCGGCGGCGGCTCGTGCATGGACCTCGCCAAGGCGGCGGCGGTGATGCTCGCCCATGGCGGCGATATCCGCGACTATTACGGCGAGTTCAAAGTGCCGGGGCCGGTGTTGCCGCTGATCTGCCTGCCGACGACGGCAGGGACGGGATCGGAGGTAACGCCCGTTGCCGTGCTCGCCGATCCCGACAAGACGATGAAGGTCGGGATCGCCAGTCCGCATATCATCTCGGCGATCGCGATCTGCGATTCCGAACTCACCGATACCTGCCCGCCGGGCCTGACCGCGTTGTCGGGTGCGGACGCGATGACGCATGCGATCGAGGCCTATACCGCCATCGCCCGGCCGGCGACGGCTTCGTTGTCGGCGGAGCGCGTGTTCGTCGGCAAGAACGCGCTGTCAGATCAGCAAGCATTGTCGGCGATCCGCCTAATCGCGGGCGCTTTGGAAACCGCGTTCCGCGACGGTGCCAACGCGCGCGCGCGCGACGATCTGATGCTGGGCGCCTTGCTCGCCGGGCTCGCTTTCGGCACGGCGGGCACCAGTGCCGCGCACGCGATCCAGTACCCGGTCGGCGCCTATACCCACACGCCGCACGGCACGGGTGTGGCGCTGCTGCTGCCCTATGCGATGGATTTCAACCGTGAAACCCGCATCGCGGAATTCGCCGAGATCGCCGTCGCGATGGGGGCGGCACGCCAAGGCCGCAGCGCCGAGGATTTGTCGCGCGACGCGGTGCGCCGCGTCGCGGCGCTGTTCGGCGCGGTCGGCATTCCGCGCACGCTCGCCGATTTGGGCCTGCCCGAAGCGAAGATAGATTGGGTCGTCGAACAATCGGCGACGATCCAGCGCCTTGTCGGCAACAACCCGCGCGAGCTCGATGTCGCGGGACTCGCGGCGATCACACGCGCCGCCTATGCCGGCCGGCTTTCGGCCGATGCCGCCTGAAGGAAGGACGATACCCATGCCTGAATCAACCGTACTTCCTTCCGCCGCGATCGATCCGGCCGCGATTCCGCGCGGGCTGTTCATCGGCGGCGTGTGGCGCGAGGCAACCGGCGGCAAGACGATCCCGGTCAGCGACCCGTCGACGGAAGAATCGCTCGGCAAGATCGCCGACGCGACGGTCGAGGACGGGCTCGCCGCCGTCGCGGCGGCGTCGGAAGCTGCCGCGGATTGGGCGAAGACAGCACCACGCAAGCGCGCCGATATTCTGATGAAGGCGTTCCACCTGATGCTCGCCAAGGCCGATGGTCTGGCGGAGCTGATCTCCCGCGAGAACGGCAAGGCGTTGGCCGACGCCAAAGGCGAAGTGAATTACGCGGCCGAATTCTTCCGCTGGTACGCCGAGGAAGCGGTGCGCATGATCGGCGATATCAGCATGGCGCCGGGCGGGGCCAACCGCATCGTCGTGCAGTATCAGCCGGTGGGCGTCAGCGTTCTCATCACGCCGTGGAATTTCCCCGCCGCGATGGCGACGCGCAAGATCGGCCCCGCTTTGGCGGCCGGTTGCACCTGCATCCTGAAGCCCGCGACCGAAACGCCGCTGACAGCGCTTGCGATGGCCGAAATTCTGGCCGAAGCCGGCGTGCCCAAAGGTGTGGTCAACGTCGTCACGACATCGAAGCCGGGGCCGGTGATCGGCGCCATGCTGCGCGACCGGCGCGTGCGCAAGCTTTCCTTCACCGGATCGACGGAAGTTGGACGCCGGTTGCTGGCCGAAGCGTCGCAATCGGTCGTCAATTGCTCGATGGAGTTGGGCGGCAACGCGCCCTTCGTCGTGTTCGAAGATGCGGATATCGACGCCGCCGTCGATGGCGCGATGATCGCCAAGATGCGCAATGGCGGCGAGGCTTGCACGGCGGCGAACCGCTTCTATGTCCACGAAGCGGTCTATCGCGAATTCGCCGCGAAGCTCGCCGCACGCATGGGCGCGATGCGCGTCGATGACGGCCGCTTGCCGACCACCGCTTGCGGGCCCTTGGTCAATCGCGCGAGCCTGGAGAAAGTGATCGGTTTCGTCGACGACGCGGTCAAGCGTGGCGCCAACGTGTTGACCGGGGGCAAGGCGCTCGACCGACGCGGCTTCTTCTATCCGCCGACGGTGCTGACCGATGTCGCCAAGGATTCGGCGCTATTGCACGACGAAATCTTCGGGCCGGTCGCGGCGCTTGTCGCCTTTAAAACCGAAGACGAAGCCGTGGCGATGGCGAACGATACCGAATACGGCCTCGTCTCCTACGTCTATACAAAGGATCTCGCGCGGGGCTTGCGCGTCGCCGAGCGGTTGGAGGCGGGGATGATCGCGCTCAATCGCGGACTCGTCTCCGATCCGGCGGCGCCTTTCGGCGGCGTAAAGCAAAGCGGCCTGGGACGCGAAGGCGCCCATCACGGGCTGCTGGAATTCGCCGAAGCCAAATACATCGCGACGAATTGGTAGGGGCGAATGAAGCTCTCTCAACCCCTATGCCGGCAGCAACGTCAGCACGCGATCGCGCGAGGCCATGATATGCGCGCGCATCGATTTCTTGCCGGCGGCGGCGTCGCCGCGCAGCAAGGCGGTGAGGATCTCGGCGTGTTCTTCGATCGCCTCGGCCGTCACGCGCGTATGGAAAACCAACCGGAAGATGTGCACATGCGTGTGCAGCTTGGCGAGCGAGTCCGACAGGAACATGTTGCCGCTCGCCTGGGCGATCAGCGCATGAAACTCGGCGTCCTTGCGCGCGAACTCGCTGTAGGTCGGGGTCGCGCGTCCGGGCATGCCGCTCATCTCGGCGTGCAGCCGGTTGAGGGCGTCGCGCGTGCCGGTGTCGAGATTGCGCGCCGCCATCGCGGCCCCCGCCGGTTCGATCAGCAAGCGCAATTCGAAAAGCTGCTCGATCTGGGGCCGCGTCAATTGCGGGCTGGCGCGGTGGCCGATCAGATGCGTCTTGATGACCAGGCCTTCGGCCTCGAGCCGGCTCAAGGATTCGCGCACCGGCGTTTGCGATACGCCCAATTCGCGCGCCAGCGTGTCGACGTTGATTCGCGCGTCCGGTGCGATCTGCATGCTCGTGATGCGATCGAGAATCGCGTTGTAGACCTCGCTCGTCAGCGCCGCCGGCCGTTGCAATGTGCCGCTCGAACCCATCGTTCTCCGCTCCGTTACATCTTTCGCTTCGGATTCCCTGCGTGCCGGGGAATCCGTCTTGACCCGGTTAAGGGCCCACCATAAACGCATCCTAGATCGAATTTAATATCCTATAGGAAATTGAAAACCTATAGGGAATGACAACAAGGGAGGATCAAATGAACGTTTTACGCCGCATCGTCCTGACTTTCGTCATGCTCGCCTCAACCGCCGGCTTCGGCTGGGCGCAGGAATACCCGACGCGTCCGGTGACCTTCGTCGTGCCTTTCGCCGCCGGCGGCGGCGTCGATTCGATCATGCGCCGCATGAGCGACGAACTGCAGAAGTCGCTGGGGCAATCGATCATCGTCGATCCGCGTCCGGGTGCCAACGGCGCGATCGGCTCGGCCGCCGCCGCCCGTGCGACGCCGGACGGCTACACGCTGCTGGCGACCGCGAGCTCGACCTTCTCGCTCAATCCCAATCTGATGAAGGATCCGCCCTACGATCAGCTCAAGGACCTGGTGCCGGTCGCCACGATCGGCCGGTCGCCTTGGTTGCTTGTCGTGGCCACGGATAGCCCGTTCAAAACGGTGGCTGACGTCGTCGCCTTCGGCAAGGCCAATCCCGGCAAGCTCGCTTTTCCTTTCTGGCAGTCGAGCGTGCTGGTCACGGGCGAGACCTTCGGCCGCGTCATCGGCGCGTCGATGCGCAAGGTTCCCTATAAGGGTGCCGTCGAATCGATGACCGATCTGTTGGCCGGTCGCTTGCCGATCATGTTCACCGACACGATCGGCGCGCGGCCGCAAATGGCGGCGGGCAAGATCCGCGTGCTGGCGTCGACCGTCGAAAAGCGTCCGAGCTATTTCCAGGACATTCCCACGCTCAAGGAACTCGGCTTCGACGTGGTGACGGATTCGATGACGGCCGTCTTCGCGCCGGCGGCGACCCCCAAGCCGATTCTGGAACGCCTGAACAAGGAATTCACGCGTATCGTCGGGACGAACGAGGAAATCCGCGAACGTCTGCGCGAACTCGGGCTCGATCCGACCACGATGACGCTGGCTGAGTTCGACGCGTTCGTCCGTTCGGAGATGACGCGCTGGGCGGATATGATCGAGAAAGCGGGACTCGAAAAGAGCTGAACGGGGATCGAGCGGGGAAGGGTGTTCGACATGCGGCTGGCGAAGGATATCGTCGCGGGAATCGGTACGATCGCATTCGCGACCGGCGTGCTGATCGCCCTTTCCAAAATTCCACGCACTTCCTATCAGGCGATTCCGCCGGATCTGTTCGCGCGGCTTTGCGCCTACGCGATCATTGCCGGCGGCGTCGTCCTGATCGTGCGCGGGATCATGCGCGGCGGCGACGCGGTGACGTTGCCGCCGTGGCGCGCGATGGTCGCCGTCTTCGCGGGCGTGGCGGTCTTCGGGTTGGTGGCGCCACGTTTCGGTTATGCGCCCGCCGGGCTGCTGACTCTGATCATCAGCGGCCTTGGCGCTCCCGACCTGAAGCCGCGGCAATTGCTGTTGATGTCGGTGGCGTTGATCGCCTTCTCGGTCGTGCTGTTCAGCTATGTGCTGAAACTGCCGATGCCGTTCCTTCTTCTGCCCGGCTTCGTTTCCTAAAGGTCGCCATGCTGTCCGATCTGGCACTCGGCTTTTCCGTCGCGTTGAGCCTCGACAATCTTCTGCTTTGTTTGCTCGGCTGTTTGATCGGCACGCTGATCGGCGTGCTGCCCGGCATCGGGCCGATCGCGACGATCTCGATCCTGTTGCCCTTCACCTTCGGCATCACGCCGGTCGGCTCGATCATCATGCTCGCCGGCATCTATTACGGCGCGCAATATGGCGGTTCGACGACCGCGATCCTCGTGCGCATCCCCGGCGAGGCGAGTTCGCTCGTCACGATCATCGACGGCAACGCGATGGCGCGGAACGGCCGCGCGGGTGCCGCGTTGGCGCTCGCGGCCCTCGGCTCCTTCGCGGCCGGTACGGTCGCGACGATCATCATCGGGGCGGCGGCCGAGCCGCTCGGCCGGGTCGCTTTCCTGCTCGGCCCCGAGGATTATTTCGCACTGATCGTGCTGGGCCTCGTCTTCGCCATCGTGCTGGCCAGCGGATCGATCCTCAAGGCGGTTGTCGCGGCGTTGATCGGCGCGATTTTGTCGACCGTGGGCACCGATATCGAAACCGGCGTCCAGCGTTTGACCTTCGGCATCGGGTCGCTATTCGAAGGGATCAACGTCTCGATCCTGGCGATGGGCGTATTCGGCGTCGCCGAAATTTTGCGCAATCTCGAAGAGCATCAATCGCGCCCGGTGATCGAAAAGAATATCGGCCGGCTATGGCCGAGCGGCGAGGAGATGAAGCGTGCCGCCGCCCCGGTGGCGCGCGGCACTTTCCTGGGCTCGCTTCTGGGATTGCTGCCGGGATCGGGCACGTTGCTGGCCCCCTTCGCGTCCTACGTGATGGAAAAGAAGCTGTCGAAGACGCCCGAGCGTTTCGGCAAAGGCGCCCCCGAAGGCGTGGCGGGGCCCGAGGCCGCCAACAACGCGGCGGCGCAGACTTGCTTCATCCCGCTGCTGTCGCTGGGCCTGCCGCCCAACGCGGTGATGGCGCTGATCCTCGGCGCCTTGACGGTGCAAGGCATTGCGCCCGGCCCGCAAGTCTTCACCAAATACCCGGAGCTGTTCTGGGGCATGATCGCGTCGATGTGGATCGGCAATCTGATGCTGCTGGTCATCAATCTGCCGCT
>JAIUNH010000083.1 GCA_020161965.1 Pseudomonadota bacterium | reverse complement strand
CGCCGGGCTTCAGCGTGAGGTCGATTGAGTCCAGCGCATGCGCGCCGTTGGCCTTGGCACGGCGGCCAAGCTCGATCGCGTCCTTCAGCGAACGGCCCACGCCCGCCGTCAACAGCGAGCGGTTCTTGTTGGCTTCGATGGCGCCGTCATGCACCGCGCGCACTTCGTCGAGTGTGAGCGCGTAGAACTCGCCGGTGTTGCCGGCCGAAACGATGTTGTGCACGCCCGCCGCGGCGATGCGGTCGATCACCTTGGCGAGCAACGCGCCGTCGATCCCGCCGTCGGCGGTGTAAGGCGTGACATGGACGCCGGAGATTCCGGCGAGGGCTTGGCGCAGTTTGGCGGTCATGATGGTGTCTCCTCCCGGCGTTCGAACGCCGTTTTGACGTGGTGGCGCGCGGAGCGCAGAACATGATCGCGCATCGCGCGTTCGGCGCCGTCGCCGTCATGCGCGGCGAGCGATTCGAAAATCGCGCGATGCTCGGCGAAGGCGCGGCCGCGCTCCTCCGGATCGGAAAGGATCACGTAGCGCGCGGTGTGGACGAACACGCGCTGCGTTTCGATCAAACGCGGCATGTAGCGGCAGCCCGACGCGGTATGGATCAGGTCGTGGAATTCCTCGTTCGCGGCGATCAGCGTTTCGACGTCGCCGGCCTTGGTCGCACCTTCCATCCGCGCCACGATCGCGCGCAACGCCGCGATCGTTTCGGCGTCGATGCGCTCGGCCGCCATGCGGCTGATCATCGCTTCGAGTGCGGCACGCGCCAACGCCATCTCGTAGGCTTGGTTGGAATCGAAGGTCACGCGCACGCCGCGGCGCGGCTCGGTCGCGACCAGGCCTTCGAGTTCGAGGCGGCGCAGCGCTTCCTTCAACGGCGTGGTGCTCACGCCCAATTCGGCCGCCAATTGTCGCTCGATCAGCCACGACCCCGCCGGCAACTCGCCGCCGATGATCGCCCGGCGCAACACGTCGTGGACATGCTCGCGCAAACCCCGCAAATAGGCGGGGTCGACCGGCGCTAATCGGCTGCGGGCGGGCAATTCCACTTGGGCTCCGGTTTTCGGCGTAGTCATTCGGCAGCGCCTGATATATCAAGGGGTGCCCCGTCCCGCAACTCCGCGAAGACCCCCACTTGTAATAAGAGAGATCTCACGTGACGAAGGAAACGCTGCAAATCGAACGGCTTATCGACTTCCCGCTCGGCGTGGGCGAAGGCCCGCTGTGGGACGCGGCAAGCCAGAGCCTGTACTTCATCGACATCCTCGCCCCGGCCCTGTTCCGCCTGAACCCGGCGACCAAGGCGCTGCAACGCTGGGACATGCCGAGCAAGATCGGCTCGTTCGGCCTGTGCCCCGACGGGCGCGCGGTCGTGGCGTTGGTCGACGGCGTTTATTACTTCGACTTCGCGACCAAGAAGCTCGACTTCCTGGTGAACCCGGAGCCGGGGATCGAAGGCAACCGCCTCAACGACGGCAAGATCGGGCCCGACGGTTATTTCTGGATCGGCAGCATGGACGACCGGCCGGAGAAGGAGCCGCGCGCCGGGCTCTATCGCGTGGGTCCCGACAAAAGCTGCACGAAGCTGCTCGACGGCTTGATCGTGTCGAACGGTCTGGCGTGGTCGGCGGACGGGCGCACGATGTTCCATTCCGACAGTCGCCACCGCTTCATTCAAACTTTCGACTTCGATGCGAAGACCGGTGCGGCGACCAACAAGCGCGTCATCCGCATCATGTCGGACGAAGACGGCCGCCCCGACGGTGCGGCGTGCGACGCGGAAGGCTTCTACTGGTCGGCGGGCGTATCCGCGGGCGTGCTGAACCGCATCGCCCCGGACGGCACGATCGTTAAGCGCATCCCCGTTCCCGTCGCGGCCCCGACCATGCCGTGCTTCGGCGGACCCGACCTCAAAACGCTTTACGTCACGTCGCTGACCAGCGACCGCCTGGGGCCGAAGGAAAGCGGCACGCTGATTTCGTTCCGCGTGGACGTGCCCGGCGCCCCGATCGCGCGGTTCGGCGAACCTCTCAAGGTTTGATCGAGCCGCGTCCATCGTCCCTCAAACGTAGCCGGTCGAGCCGTCGCGCTTGACCGGCACTTTGCGCTGCCAATGGACGTAGTCCTCCTTGCCGAGGACCTGCATATCCATCTCGACGCCCCAGCCGGGCCGGTCGGGCCGCAGCTCCAAATGCCCGTCCTTGGGCAGATAGGGATCCTTGACGTACCAAGCGCCCTGCAAGCGCTGCTCTTCGGGCGGCGCTTCCTGCTTTCCCGTGCCGAACACGTAGCCCGGCCCTTGCGGCAGACGATATTCCAGGAAACGGAAATTCGTCTGTGCCGCGCAGAAATGCAGGTTCACGGCGGAGGCAAGCGGACCCATCGGGTTATGCGGCGCGATCGACACGAAATGCGCTTCCGCGATCGCGGCGATGCGCTTCATCTCCGTGATGCCGCCGACGACGCAGATATCAGGCTGCACGATGTCGCAACCCTTCGCCTGCATCAGGCGTAGATACTCGAAGCGGCTGTAATAGGATTCGCCGGTCGCCAGCGTGCATTTCAACTGGCGCTTCAACTCGCCCCAGGCGTCGAAATTCTCCGGGCGCAGCGGTTCTTCGAAGAACATCGGGTCATAGGGTGCCAGCGCGTTGCCGAGCTGTGCGGCCTGCCCCACTTCGAAGATCTTGGCATGCGCGTCGAACGCGATTTCGTAATCGCTGCGCACGGTTTCACGCAGCTTGCGGAAATACTCCGCCGCCTCGCGCACCACTTCGCCCCAGCGGTTGCGATGCATATCCAAACGATAGGGCGACAGCTTGAACGCGGTCAGACCCCAATCGGCGTTCAGCTTGTCGAACTCGTCGCGCGCGGCGGCCGGATCGGGTGCCGTATAGACACCCGCATAGACCTTCACGCGGTCGCGCACATTGCCGCCGATCATCTTGTAGACGGGCACACCCAGCGCCTTGGCCGAGATGTCCCACAGGCAATGATCGATCGCCGAAATGCCCGCGAGGCCCAAGGCACCCGGGGGAAAGCGCGATTGCTGCATCAGAATATTGATCAGGTACTCGACGCGGCTCGCATCCTGGCCCTTGATGAAGCCGAATAGATAATCGAGCAGCGGCAGCAGCGCCTTGTCGGGGCCGTGATTGTAGCATTCGCCCCAGCCGGTCACGCCGTCCTCGGTGTCGATCGCGACGATCACCCGGGGCCGGTCCTTGTTGCGCGTCATGAAGGCGCGCAAACGTTCGATCTTCAGTGCCATCTCTCGTTACTCGCCCGCCTTGAAGTACTGGCCGCGCTTGAAGCGCGTCTGCACATAGACATGCTCGCGATAGGTGCCTTCGGCGTAGCTGTTCGACTCTTCGCCGATCGGCACCGCCACGTTGTTCGTCGCGGGGAATTTCGCGACGAACGCCTCGTCGATATCGACACCCAGACCCGGCGCATCCGGCACGGTCAGATACCCGTCCTTTTGCTGCGGATGCGGGATCACGGTCTTGGCGCGGCCGTCCCAATCGTCTTCGATCCGCTCCAGGATCAGCGCGTTGGGAATCGACGCGAGCACATGCAGCGCCGCGTATTCCGCGACGGGGCCCAGCGAACCCGAATGCGGCGCCATCATGATGTGATGGGCTTCCGCCATCGCGGCGATCTTCTTCATCTGGGTGATGCCGCCCGCGCGGCCCGTATCGGGCTGGGCGACGTCGATCAGATCCTGCTCGATCAGATCGCGCAGACCGAAAATCGTCGCCATACGCTCGCCCGCCGCCAGCGGCACATGGGCCGCGTCGCGGATGCGCTTATAGCCGTCGAGATTCTCCGGCGCGATCGGGTCTTCGATCCACATGAGGTTATAGGGCTCGAGTGCGCGCGCGAGGCGTGCGGCGTCCGCCGGCGTCATCCAGGGCGGCCCGTGCATGTCGATCATCAGATCCATCTCGGCGCCGATCGCTTCGCGCAAGGCGGCGATCTTCTGCACGGGATTCGACACGCCGCCGCATTTCACGGCCGTAATGCCGCGCTTCTTGCAGCTCAACGCCACTTCGGGGGCGTTGGCATGGGCATAGATGCGGATGCGGTCGCGGACTTTGCCGCCCAGCAGATTCCACACCGGCACGTTCAGCGCCTTGCCCTTGATGTCCCACAGGGCCATGTCGATGCCGGTCATGGCGCCGCCGCCGACCGTGCCGAGCAGGCCGTGGCCCATCATGGCGATCATCATTTTCTGATTGAGCCGCTCGATATGCGTCGGGTCTTCGCCGATCAGCAGCGACTTCAAATCATGAATGGCCGTGTCGATGACTTTCGGCCAGCCCGAGCATTCGCCGATACCGGTGATGCCTTCATCGGTGTAGATCTTGACGAACAGCCAGTGACGCGCGCCGCGCAGATTGTTCGAGTAATCGCCTTCGGGCCCGAACGACCCGTCCGACGCCCAGAACTTGGCGCCGGGCCGGCCGGCATTCATCAGAAACGTTTTAACGTCGATGATCTTCACGTTGGTACTCCGTCAGGCAACGTAACGATGGCGCTGACCCATCCGGCGCGCGCGCGGATCGGGCCGCGGAATCGCCGAGAGCAGCGCCTTGGTGTAGGCATGGTTGGGGGCGTCGCAGACCTGTTCGGTCTCGCCGGTTTCGACGACCTTGCCGCGATACATGACCGCGATGCGATCGCACATGTAGCGGATGACGCCGATATCGTGGCTGATGAAGACGTAGCTAAGGCCCAGCTTGTCCTGAAGATTCATCATCAGATCGAGCATTTGCGAGCGCAGCGACACGTCGAGCGCCGAGGTCGCTTCGTCAGCCACGATCAAACGCGGATTGAGCGCGATGGCGCGCGCGATCCCGATGCGCTGACGCTGACCGCCGGAGAACGCGTGCGGATAACGCTCGCGCCAGGCCGGCTCCAGCCCGACTTGGCGCATGAGATCGGCGACGCGGTCGTCGAGCTCAGCACCCTTCGCGATCTCGTTGACCAGCAGCGGCTCGCCGATGATCTGCGCCACCGTCATACGCGGATTGAGCGAACCGACCGGATCCTGGAAGATCATGCGGATCTCGCGCCGGCATTCGCGCAGCTTGTGCTTATCGGCGGCAACCAGATCGACGACCGACCCGTCGGCGCGGCGATAGCTCATCTGCCCGCCGGTCGGCTGATAGACGCGCATCAGGCAACGGCCCATCGTCGTCTTGCCCGAGCCGGACTCGCCGACGATGCCCAGCGTCTCGCCGGGACGGACCGACAAGGAAACGTCGTCGACCGCCTTCACCAGATTGTTGCCCGAGCCGAAATGCATGACGAGATTCTTGATCTCGACCACCGGCGGCGCCTTCTCGTCGATCGGCGCGCGCTTCAGGCGGATATCGGCCTTGCGCTCCAGCTTCAGCACCGAGCCGATCAGCATTTTGGTATAGGCGTCTTGCGGCGCATGGAAGATGCGATCGACCGGACCTTCCTCCATCACCTTGCCGTGATACATGACCAGCACGTCGTCCGCGATTTCCGCCACCACGCCCATATCGTGGGTGATGAACATCACGCCCATGCCGTGGCGCTGCTGAAGCCGCTTGATGAGGTCGAGAATTTCGGCCTGCGTCGTCACGTCGAGCGCCGTCGTCGGCTCGTCCGCGATCAGCAGCGACGGATTGCACGCGAGCGACATCGCGATCATCACGCGCTGGCGCATGCCGCCCGAAAACTCGAACGTGTAGCGATCGATCGCGCGATCGGGATTCGGGATTTCGACCTGCTTCAAAAGTTCGATCGTCCGCGCACGGGCGTCGGCCTTCGACATCTTCAGATGCAGGCGCAGCACTTCCATGATCTGGTCGCCGACCGTGTGGACGGGCGACAGCGACGACATCGGCTCCTGGAAGATCATCGCGATTTCGGCGCCGCGCACCGCGCGGATCTCGGGCCCGCGCGGGTTCAGCGTGGCGAGATCCACACTGCTGCCGTTCGGACGATGGAGCATCATCGAACCCGAAACGATGCGGCCGGGCGTGTCGACGATCTGCAGGATCGAGCGCGCGGTGACGCTCTTGCCCGAACCGGACTCGCCGACGACGCACAGGGTTTTGCCGCGTTCGATCTTGAACGAGACGCCGTCGACGGCCTTCACCACGCCCGTTCGCGTCGGGAAATGGGTGACGAGATCCTTGACCTCGAGAACGACGTTGCTGCCGGTCATTTGTTGTACGGATCGGCGGCGTCGCGCAACCCGTCTCCCAGGAAGTTGAGGGCGATGACCGCTGCGACGACGGCGACACCGGGGGCGAAAAGCCACGGCGCCGTCGCGATCGAGCGGATGTTCTGGGCTTCGCGCAACAGCACGCCCCAGGAGATGGTCGGCGGCTGAAGGCCGAGACCGAGGAAGGAGAGCGACGTTTCCGCCAAGATCATCGCCGGGATCGCCAGCGTGATCGACGCGATGATGTGGCTCATGAAGCTCGGCAGCATATGGCGGAAGATGATGCGCCCTTCCGTAACGCCGTCGAGCCGGGCGGCCGTCACGAATTCCTCGGTGCGCAAGCTCAAGAACCGTCCGCGCACGACGCGTGCCAGCTGCGCCCAGCCGGTCAGCGACAGGATCAACGTGATCATGAAGTAGTTGAGCGTCGCCGGCCAATCCTGCGGCAACGCCGCCGCCATCGCGAGCCAGATCGGGATGGTCGGAAGAGCAAGCACGAATTCGATCACGCGCTGGATCGAGAAATCGAGTTTGCCGCCGAAATAACCTGATATGCCGCCCAGCACGATGCCCAGCAACAGCGACAGGAACACGCCGACCAAGCCGACCGACAGCGAGATCTGCGTGCCCTGCATGATGCGGCTCCACACGCAGCGACCGAGACGGTCCGCCCCCAGCAGGAACAGCGGCTGGCGCGCATCGCCCGTGCCGATCAGATGCAGGTTCGACTTGAACAGGCCGAAGAACGACCATTCATAGCCTTGGGTGAAGAACTGCAGATCGACCTTGCGGTTGGGATCCTCGACATAGATCGCGGCGAGCGTCGTGGGATCGCGGCGCAATACGTAAGGCCGGATATGGAGATTGAATTTCCACGATCCGTCGGCGGCTTCGTCGATGATGTGCAGGCGCTGCGGCGGATGATAGGCCGCGCGCGCGTTCTGCGCGGAAGGGTCGTTCGACGAGAAGAAACCCGGGATCAAAGCGATCAGGTAGAAGAACCCGACCACATACAAGCCCACCATGGCGAGGCGGTGGCGCTTGAACGCCCACCACATCAATTGCCATTGCGAGGCGACGGCAAGGCGGCTTTTATCGACCGCGGCGAAAGTGACGTCCGTCATGTTCTACTCCAGGCGGATGCGCGGATCGACGATGGCGAGCAGAATGTCGCTGATCAGCGAGCCGATCAGCGTCAGCGCGCAGATCAGCAGGATGAAGGCGCCGGCGAGGTACATGTCCTGTGCCATCAGCGACTGCAGCAACAGCGGGCCCGCGGTCGGCAAGCTCAACACGATCGCGACGATGATCGAGCCCGAGACGAGATTGGGCAGCAGCCACGCGATGGTCGAGATGAACGGGTTGAGTGCCAGGCGCACCGGATACTTCATCAGCAACCGGAACTCGGAGAGCCCCTTGGCGCGCGCGGTCGTGACGTAAGCGCGGTTGAGCTCGTCGAGCATATTGGCACGCATGACGCGGATAAGGCTCGCCGTGCCCGACACGGCCAGGATGATGACCGGGATCCAAAGGTGCCAAAGAAGATCGACGACCTTGCCCCAGCTCCAGGGGGCGGTCTGATACTTCTCGGAAAACAGCCCGCCGACTTCCTGGCCCCATTCGACCGCCGCGAGATACATCAGCACCAAAGCGAGCAGGAACGACGGGATGGCGAGGCCGAGGAAGGAGAAGAAGGTCGCGATATAATCGCCGATCGAATATTTGCGCACGGCCGAGTAGATGCCGACCGGCAACGCGATCGCCCAAGTGGCGAGCAGCGTCGAGAAGGTCAGAACGAGGGTAAGCGCCATGCGCTCCCAAATCAGCTCCGACACCGGCTGTTGCCATTCGAAGCTCAAGCCGAAATCGCCGCGCAGCAGAATGCCCGTGATCCATTTCCAGTACTGGACGATCATCGGCTGGTCGAGACCGAAACGCTGGCGCAGATCGGCCGCCTGGTTCTGATCGACGATCTCGTTCGAAGCGGCGAGCGTGGCGATATAGGTGGTGACGTAGTCGCCGGGCGGCAATTGGATCAGCACGAAAGCCAGAAAGCTGATCACGAACAGCGACGGCACCATCCACAAAAACCGGGTGACGAGGAAGCGGAGCATCGGTTTTCCGGTGAGCGCGAGAAGGGAAAAGAAAAGGGCCGGCACCGCGAACGGCGCCGGCCCCGATCGTCTTACGACTGGAAGAAGTACTGCTGCGGCATCGACGGTCCCGGGTTGGGCCAGGACCACGAGTTCGGATACCCCTTCGGCACGTTCTGCAGATTGTTGCGGACCACGCCGAAGTTGTTCACGGCCAGGCACACGCCCACCGTCTCGAACGCGTCGGCGCAGAGATCCATGATCTCCTTCACCATCACGCCGCGCTTGGCGAGGTCGGCCGTGGCGCGCGCATCGTCGAACAGCTTCATGCGGCGCTTCTGGCTTTCGGGCGGCTCCTGCCCGTCCTTGCCGTTGGAGACGTACCACAGCGTCCACGGCACCGCGTAACGCGAGCCTTGGGGATGCTGGGCGAGGTAGTCGCGCGGATCGAGCAGCGGATCGAGCCCACCGGGGCCCGGCCACACGGCCGCGTCGTGGTCGTTGTTGTCGCCGCGCGTGTAGTAAAGCGCGCGTTCGATCGTGTTGACCTTCATGTCGACGCCGATCGCGACCCAGTGACGGCGAACGAGTTCCAGCGTATCGACGAGATCCGGATAGAGCGTGGGGATCACGTCGATGGCGAAGAACACCTTCTGACCGTCCGGACGCAGACGGAAGCCTTGCGCGTCCTTGCGGCTGTAGCCGAGCTTGTCGAGGATCTCGTTCGCCTGCTTCACGTTATGATCCGTGAACTGACGCGCGAGCTTCTCGTGATACCAGGGATGGCCCGGGCGAGGACCGGTCTGGTACGGCTCCGACTGGCCGAGATAGACGAGATCGATGATCTCCTTGCGGTCGATGCCCAGCGACAAGGCCTGACGGAATTCCTTGTTCGAGAACATCGCCCGCATCGCGGGATCTTTATGCGTGATGTTGAAGTAGATCTGGCATTGCTGCGCGCCCGAGGCGATCAGCTCGAGCAGACGATAGCCGCCGCGCTGCATGTTCTGCGAGAGCGTGGGCTTGTTCTGCAGCGAGTCGATGTGGCGATCCTGGATGTCGAGACGGCCGGAGACCGCGTCGAGCATCAGGGATTCCACGTCCTGCGAGATCGAGAACGTCAGACGGTCGATATACGGCAACTGCGCGCCGTTGGTGTCGACCTGCCAGAAATACGGGTTGCGTTCCATCACGACGCGCGTGGCGCCGCCCGTATAGGCTTCGCGCACCACCCACGGATCGAGCGTGGGCTTGTCGACGTTGCCCCAGCGCGACGGGATTTCGATGTCGCCGCAACGCGCGCGGAACAGCGACGGCCAATCCGACATGTTGGCGGCCTTGGCGAGGTCGCCCACGTTCGCGTTGTACTTGGGCACGAACTGGCTGCAGTAGTGCTTCGGGAACAGCGTGGGCTGCTGACCGAGCGGGGTCGCCAAGTTTTCCAGGAACATCGCGTAGGGCGAATCGAAGGTGAACTTCACGACCGTGTCGGAAACCTTCGTCACCGTCGTCGGCTTGCCGTTGATCACCAGCACCGACGGCACCGAACGATAGAGTTCGGAGTTCTTGCAGCAATCCTCGATCGCGAACACGACGTCGTCCGCGGTGAAGGGCTTGCCGTCCGACCACTTCATGCCGGGGCGCAGATGGAAGGTGAATTCGGTCGCGTTGGCGTTGACTTCCCAACGCTCGGCCACGCCCGGCTCGACTTGCGTGAAGGCGAGGTTCCAGCGCACCAGGCCCTGGTTGCCCACCATGCGCAGAATGCCGTTATGGTCGGCCGAGCCACGCAAGCCGCGGCGCAACGAACCGCCGTAGACGCCGGTCTTTTCGAGCGGCGTCACGACCAGCGGCGACGACGGCAGGCGCTGCGCCAGCGGCGGCAGCTTGCCTTCGGCGACGAGCTTGGCGAGATCCGGCGCTTCCTTGGCGGCACCCTGGGCGAAGACGACGCCCGGCACCGACGAAAGTGCGGCGACACCCGCCGCCCCTTTCAGGATCGAACGGCGGCCAATTCCGCCATTCTTCGCTTGTATACCTTGATGGAATGGGGCAAGGAGGTGATTGGTGGTGTGGATACATTGCGTACTGGTCCAATGGACTCTTTCCATGACAAGGTCTTTGCAAGTGAAATGGTGGAATTGCTTCACAAGGCAGATGAAGCCTACAAGAACATGCTTTACCGTGATGCCCTCAAGTTTGGATGTTATGAATTCCAAGGCATTCGTGATCGCTATCGTGAAACCACTCAATCTGAAGGTCTCCCTATGCACCGTGATTTAGTGTTGCAATGGTTGGAATGGCAAGTGCTCTTGTTGGCACCCTTCACACCTCATTGGAGTGAACATATGTGGATGGATGTTTTGAAAAAGTCTACTTC
>JAIUNH010000082.1 GCA_020161965.1 Pseudomonadota bacterium | reverse complement strand
GAAGGCCACCGTGCAGGGCGCGACCCGGGTCAAGGAGCAGATCGAGGCCGCCAAGAAGATCATCCCGAAGATCGAAGACGGCAACCCGCAGAAGTCCGAGCTGCTCTTCCAGCTCGCCGAGCTCTACTGGGACAAGTCGCGCTACCTCTACCGCCGCGAGATGCTCAAGTTCTTCGAGCAGCAGAAGGACGCTGACGAGAAGAAGAACCGTGGTGAGAAGGTGTCCGAGCCCAAAGAGGATCACCGCGAGTCCGAGCTCTACCGCTCGGAGACGATGCGGCTGTACGAGACGATTCTTCGCGAGTACCCGTCGTACGAGCGCAAAGACGAAGTGCTCTTCAACCTCGCGTACAACTTGTACGAGACGGGCAAGCGCGACGGCGCCGTGAAGCGCTACGAAGAGCTGCTCAAGAGCTACCCGGGCTCGAAGTTCGTGCCCGACACGTACGTGCAGCTCGGCAACCACTACTTCGACGTCGCCAACGTGCTCGAGGAAATGATCGCGGTCTGGCAGCGGCGGAGCGTGACCCCCGACCGCAACGCCCTGAACGAGTGGTGGCAGCAGATCAACCGCTGGCGCCAGCGCAACTGCCTCGGCTACGCCAACGACAGCAAGCTGATCAAGCCGCAGCATGCGATCAAGCGGCTCTACGAGCTGACCAAGGACCGCGACGACGTGTTCATCACCACCGAGGTCGGGCAGCACCAGATGTGGGCGGCCCAGCACTACGGCTTCGACAAGCCCAACCGCTGGATGACCTCGGGCGGGCTCGGCACCATGGGCTACGGCCTGCCCTCGGCCATGGGCGTGCAGCTCGCCCATCCGGACGCCCTCGTGGTCGACATCGCCGGCGAGGCGTCGATCATGATGAACATCCAGGAGATGTCGACCATCGCCCAGTACAACCTGCCGGTGAAGGTGTTCATCCTCAACAACGAGTACATGGGGATGGTCCGGCAGTGGCAGGAGCTGCTCCACGGCAGCCGCTACTCGCAGAGCTACATGGCCTCGCTGCCCGACTTCGTGAAGCTGGCCGACGCCTTCGGCGGGGTCGGCTTGCGCGCCGAGAAGCCGGAGCAGCTGGACGACGTCATCCGCGAGATGATCGAAACGCCGCGCTGCGTTATCGCCGACATCATGGTGGACAAGGCGGAGAACTGCTTCCCGATGATCCCGTCCGGGGCCGCCCACAACGAGATGCTGATGGGGCCGGCGGACAAGGCGGAGCAGCCGATTTCCGAAGACGGCATGGTCCTCGTCTAGCCCACGACCATCGAGGCGCGGCGCACCACAGCCGCGCCGCCCTTCCTCCTTCCGCTTCCTTCCCAGGTCAGCGGGCCGCGGGGAACGGCCCGACCTCCTCCTTCCGGGACAAAAAAAATCATGTACGACAACACCCTCGTCGAACGCCACACCATGGCGGTTCTGGTCGACAACGAACCCGGCGTGCTTGCCCGGGTCATCGGGCTGTTCTCCGGGCGCGGCTACAACATCGAGAGCCTGACGGTCGCGGAGACCGACCCCAGCGCGCGCCGCTCGCGGATCACCATCGTCACCTCCGGGACGCCGATGATCATCGAGCAGATCAAGGCGCAGCTGAACCGCCTGGTGCCGGTGCACAAGGTGAGCGACCTGACCGTCGAAGGCGAATACGTCGACCGCGAGATGGCGCTGATCAAGGTGCGCGGCAAAGGCGAGCACCGGGTCGAGGCGCTGCGCATCGCCGACATTTTCCGCGCCCGGGTGGTCGACAGCACGGGCGAGTCCTTCGTCTTCGAGATCGTCGGCAAGACCGGCAAGATCGACGCCTTCGTCAAGCTGATGCAGGCCCTGGGCCTCGTCGATGTCGCCAGGACCGGCGTCGTCGCCATTGCGCGCGGCGCGGAAGGCTTCTAAGCCTCCGCCCGACAAGAGCACCATCCGGCGCAGCAGCAAGAAACCAACGGAAGGCGAGGAAGCAGCCATGCGCGTCTACTACGACCGGGACGCCGACGTAAACCTGATCAAGGCGAAGAAGGTCGCCGTCGTCGGCTACGGCAGCCAGGGTCACGCCCATGCGCAGAATATGCGCGATTCGGGCGTCAAGGACGTCGCCATTGCGCTGCGTCCCGGCTCGGCCACGATCAAGAAGGCCGAAGCCGCGGGCTTCAAGGTGATGAGCCCGGCCGACGCGGCCAAGTGGGCCGACGTCATGATGATCTGCACGCCGGACGAGCTGCAGGCGCAGCTCTGGAAGGACGATCTCAAGGCCAACATGAAGCAGGGTGCGGCGATCGCCTTCGCGCACGGCCTCAACATCCATTTCAACCTGATCGAACCGCGCCCCGATATCGACGTGTTCATGATCGCGCCGAAGGGCCCCGGCCACACGGTGCGTTCGGAATACCAGAAGGGCGGCGGCGTGCCGTGCCTCGTGGCCGTGCACCAGAACCCGTCGGGCAACGCGCTGGAAATCGCGCTGTCCTACGCGTCGGCCATCGGCGGCGGCCGCTCGGGCGTCATCGAGACGACGTTCAAGGAAGAATGCGAGACCGATCTGTTCGGCGAACAGGCCGTGTTGTGCGGCGGTCTGTCGGCGCTGATCGTCGCGGGCTACGAGACGCTGGTCGAAGCGGGCTACGCGCCCGAGATGGCGTATTTCGAGTGCTTGCACGAAGTGAAGCTGATCGTCGACCTCATCTATGAGGGCGGCATGGCGAACATGCGCTACTCGATCTCGAACACGGCCGAGTACGGCGACTACACGCGCGGCCCGCGCATCATCACCGACGAGACGAAGAAGGAGATGAAGCGCATCCTCGACGACATTCAGTCGGGCCGATTCGCCCGTGACTGGGTGCTCGAGAACGCCGCCGGCCAGGCTTCGTTCAAGGCGATGCGCCGCCGCAACGCCGCCCACGACATCGAAAAGGTGGGCGAACGCCTGCGCGGCATGATGCCGTGGATCGGCAAGAACAAGCTGGTCGACAAGGCCAAGAACTAAGCTTTACGCCTTCGGGCGTTTGGCTTCGGAAAACCCCGCCGGTCCGCCGGCGGGGTTTTTCGTTTCGGAACGCTAATCTAATCTCGGATTGACGCGTAGCGGGAGAAGTCTCAAGATTTACGCAATAATAACGTGTGTTCGTGCCGGAGGTCTTTCCGCCAGTGTCGAACTCGATCAACACGAATGTGGGCGCAATGGTGGCGCTGGCGTCGTTGCGTACGACGCAGTCGACCCTCAACACGGCGTCCAAACAGGTGCAGACCGGCTATCGCGTGTCGGACGCGTCGGACGACGCGTCGACCTTCTCGGTCGCGCAAGGCATTCGCGGCAATCTTCAAGCCTTCCAGGCCGTGCAAGGCTCGCTCGCCAACGGCGTGGGGCTCGGCCAGGTCACGATGGCGGCCCTCACCAATATTTCCAATCTGATCGGAAATCTTCAGGCGAAATCGACGCAGTATCTCGACGGCTCGATCTCCACCAGCCAGCAATTCATCTATTCGCGCGACGCGATCCAACTCTATTTGCAGATCAGCAACTTCATTTCGCAAGCGAACTACAACGGCGTCAATCTGCTGTCGAACAACTCCGTCGCCAAAACTTTCCTCGCCGATGTCAGTGCCACCACGTTGCCGATGTCCTCGCAATCCTCCGTGGCGACCGCGCTCGCCGCTTATCAGCCCGCGATGCCGACCTTGTTCACGGTGTCGCTCGGCACGCTCGCGACGTTCAAGGACGCCGTCGATAACGCGCTGGGCCAAGTCGCCGCCGAGACGCGCACGCTCAAACTGCAATCGGGCTTCATCGATTCGGTGATGGACGCGACGACCACCGGGCTCGGCGCCGTCGTCGATGCCGATATCGGCAAGGCCTCGGCCTCCGTGCAGGCGCTCCAGGTCCGCCAGCAGTTGGGCATCCAATCCCTGTCGATCGCGAACCAGCAACCGTCCGTGCTGCTCGGCCTGTTCCGCTGACCGGCGGATGGGTCACTGCGGGTGCCGGCCGGCTTCCCGGCGTTCGGCAGGTAAAATTAAGCCCCTGATTCAGCTTGGCTATCCGGCTTGCCTAGGCAGTCGCGGGGGCGATCTGATACCTTGTTCGGATCGTCGCCCGGCGGGACTTATCCACAGGCCCCGGCGGGCGGAACAGGGCTTCATCAGGGGCGCGAATTATGGCGCAAACCCAGGCCGGAAATTTGTCGGCGCAGATGGCGTCGCGCGGTCGCTTCATGCGGCGGCGCAGCGCAGTCGACAAGTGCGGCGCTTTGGGCTTAATTGCGCCGAATTCCGCTTGTATGGAAGGGAGTTAGCGCCGGGCGACCGGACCGCTCCCCAAGGTTTCATCTGAAAGGCACTTCGTTTCGATGTTCTCGCGACTTCTCGGAATGCTCTCGGCCGATATGGCCATCGATCTCGGCACCGCGAACACGCTCGTGTACGTGAAAGGCCGCGGCATCGTTCTCAACGAGCCGTCGGTCGTCGCGATCGCCGACGTGAAGGGCAAGAAGCAAGTGCTCGCGGTCGGCGACGAAGCCAAGCTGATGCTCGGCCGCACGCCCGGCAACATCACCGCCATTCGTCCGCTGCGCGACGGCGTCATCGCCGATTTCGAAGTCGCGGAAGAAATGATCAAGCACTTCATCCGCAAGGTTCACAACCGCCGCTCCTTCGCGTCGCCGCAGGTGATCGTGTGCGTGCCGTCGGGTTCGACGGCGGTCGAACGCCGCGCGATTCAAGAATCGGCGGAGAGTGCGGGTGCGCGTCGCGTGTTCCTGATCGAAGAACCGATGGCCGCGGCGATCGGTGCGGGCTTGCCGGTGACCGAGCCCACGGGTTCGATGGTCGTCGATATCGGCGGCGGCACCACCGAAGTCGCCGTGCTGTCGCTGGGCGGCATCGTCTATTCCAAATCCGTGCGCGTTGGCGGCGACAAGATGGACGAAGCCATCATCGCCTATATCCGCCGCAACCATAATCTTCTGGTCGGCGAATCCTCGGCCGAGCGCATCAAGAAGGAAATCGGTTCCGCCGCTCCGCCCGAAGAAGGCGAAGGCCGCGTGATGGAAATCAAGGGCCGCGACTTGATGAATGGCGTGCCCAAGGAACTCGCGATTTCCGAACGCCAGATCGCCGAATCGCTGTCGGAGCCCGTCTCCGCGATTGTCGAAGCGGTGAAGGTGGCGCTGGAACACACCGCCCCCGAACTCGCCGCCGACATCGTCGACAAGGGCATCGTGTTGACCGGCGGCGGCGCGTTGCTCGGCAATCTCGATTTCGTGCTGCGCCATGCCACGGGCCTGCCCGTGTCGGTCGCAGACGATCCGCTCTCCTGCGTCGCACTCGGTACGGGCCGCTGCCTGGAAGAGATGAAGACGCTGCGCAACGTTCTGATCACGATGTACTGAGGCTTCGCCGATGGCGCGACCCGGGACCACCATGAAGCTGACGGCACCGCTGAAGGTGCTGCTGCAGCGCATGGCGTTCACCGGGTTGATCGGCGCGTCGGTGGGGTTGCTGGTGCTCGGCAAGGCGGAAGCGCCGGTCGTTGAGCGCGCGCGCATGACGGTCGTCGACGCCGTGGCGCCGATGCTTGACGCGATCGGCAAGCCGATCGACACGGCGGCGCGCATGATCGACACGGCGCGCCATTACGCCGACGTGCACGAGGAAAACCGCCGCCTGCGCGAGGAAAATCTGCGCTTGCTGCATTGGCAGCAAGTCGCGCGCAATCTCGAAGCCGAAAACCGCGCGATGCGCGACATGCAGCGCGTGGCAACCGAGCCGGGCTTGACCTTCGTCACCGCGCGCGTGATCGCGGATGCCGGCGGCGCCTTCGTGCGTTCGGTGCTGATCGCGGCGGGCACGCGCGACGGTATCGCCAAGGGCCAGCCGGCGCTGGTGCCCGACGGCTTGGTCGGCCGCGTGGGCGAAACGGGCGAGCGCGCCGCGCGCGTGCTGTTGCTGACCGATTTGAACAGCCATGTGCCGGTGCAGATCGAGGGCACGCGCGACCGCGCGATCATCGACGGCGATAACTCCGATATGCCCAAGCTCACCTTTCTGTCGTCGGGTGCCAGGCCCCAGCTGGGCGACCGCATCGTGACGTCGGGCGATGGCGGCGTGTTCCCGCCCGGTTTGCCGGTGGGCATCGTGGTGCAGACGGGCGAACACGGCGTGCGCGTGCGCCCCTTCGCCGATTTCCATCGCTTGGAAGCGATCCGCATCGTCGATTACGGCCTGGCCGGCACGCTGCCGGTCGCCGCACCGCCGCCGCAACCCCGGCGCGGGCGTTAGGGCGCGACGATGGTCGGCGCTGTCTTCGCCCAGCTCGACCGGTCGTTGAAGCTGGCACTGCCCGTCGTTTCGACGGTGCTGGCCGTGCTGCTGTCGGTCGTGCCGCTGCCGATTCCCGAATATTCGATGCTCGCCCCCAATGTCGTGCTGGTCTGCGCGTTCTATTGGATCGTGCATCGGCCCGATCTGTTCCCGGCATGGTGCGCTTTCCTGGTCGGTCTGCTCGACGACGCATTGTCGGGCGCGCCCTTGGGCCTCAACGCGCTGGTGCTGTTGCTCGTGCATTACGCCATCGTCGTGCAGCACAAATTCTTCCGCGGCAAAGCGTTCTGGCTGATCTGGGCGGCGTTCGCGCTGATCGCGGGCGGTGCTGCGATCGCCACCGCCATCGTCGCCTATGCGGCGGCGCATCTCTCGGTTCCGTTCGCCTTGTTCGCCACGCAGCTCGCCTTGACCATCGCGATCTATCCGGCGATCGGCGCGGTGCTGGGGCGCGTGCAGCGCCTGTTCCTGACGGCGGGGTGAGGGAACGATGAACCGCCTCATGAATCGCGATCGCGACGCCGCCCGATCCAAGCTGTTCACGCGGCGCCTGGCGCTGCTGGCCGGCGGGAAGATGGCGCTGTTCGGCGTGCTCGTCGGGCGCATGTATTATTTGCAGGTCGTCGAAGCGGACAAGTACCGCACGATGGCGGACGACAACCGCATCAATCTGCGCCTGCTTGCCCCGCCGCGCGGGCGCATCGTCGACCGCTACGGCAAGGTGATCGCGGAGAACCAGCTCAATTACCGTGTCGTCGTCGTCGCCGAGCAGACGGGTTCCGTCGCCGCCACGCTCGACGCGTTGTCGGAGATCGTGCCGATCTCCGACACCGAGCGCCGGCGCATTTTGCGCGAAGTGTCGCGCAAGCGCCGCTTTCTGCCGGTGACGGTGAAGGACAATCTCGCCTGGGACGACGTCAGTCGCATTGCGGTGAACTCGCCCGATCTGCCCGGCGTGTCGATCGACGTGGGCTCGACGCGGCTTTATCCCTTCGGCGACACCACGTCGCATCTGATCGGCTACGTGGCGCCGCCCGCGGAAAGCGATTTGACCGGCGATCCGCTGCTGGAGCTTCCCGATTTCCGCATCGGCCGCAACGGCATCGAGCGTGTCTACGATCTTGCCTTGCGCGGGCGTGCCGGCAATACGCAGATCGAAGTCAACGCGCTGGGCCGGCCGATCCGCGAGCTCGCGCGCAACGAAGGCGAGCCGGGGCACGACATCGTGCTCACGCTCGACGCCGCCCTTCAGGAGTTCACCGCCAAGCGCCTGGCGCAGGAGGAAAGCGCCGCGGCCGTCGTGATGGACGTTTCCAACGGCGACGTTCTGACGATGGTCTCGCACCCGTCCTACGATCCGCATGAATTCGCGCGCGGCATTTCGGGGCCTGCGTGGCGCGCGTTGCTCGCCAATTCGAAGGCGCCGCTCACCAACAAGGCGATCTCCGGCCAATACGCGCCGGGCTCGACCTATAAAATGATGGTGGCGCTGGCGGCGATGGAATCGGGCGTCTCGCCGGATTTCCGCGTCAATTGCCCGGGACATATGGAGCTGGGCGACAACAAGTTCCATTGCTGGAAGCGCGGCGGCCACGGCCCGCTCGATATGATCGAAGCGCTGTCGCAATCCTGCGACGTCTATTTCTACGAAATGGGCCGCCGCTTGGGGCCCGAACGCATGGCCGACATGGCGCGCCGCTTCGGCTTGGGTGCGACGCTGTCGATCGATTTGCCGGGCGAACGCGCGGGCATCATTCCGACGCGCGTGTGGAAGCAGGCGCGCACGGGCAAGGGCTGGGCGACCGGCGAGTCGCTCGTCGCATCGATCGGTCAAGGTTACGTTCTGACCACGCCGTTGCAGCTCGCCACGATGACGGCGCGGCTGGTGAATGGCGGCTTCGCGGTCAGTCCGCATTTGACGCGCGATATCGTGCAGGAACGGCGATTGGTCGAACGCCCGCAAGGCAATTTTCCGTCGATCGGCGTGCCGCAAGCCAATCTCGCGGTCATGCTGCGCGGCATGCGCGCCGTCATCAACGATCCGCGGGGCACGGCGTTCCGTCAGCGCATCGTCGATCAGAACTGGACCTTCGGCGGCAAGACCGGCACGTCGCAGGTACGCCGCATCACCGAGGAAGAGCGCCGTGTGGGCTTGCGCAAGCCCGACCAAGTGCCGTGGCGCGAGCGCGACCACGCGCTGTTCGTCGGCTATGCGCCGCTCGAATCGCCGCGTTATGCGGTGTCGGTGATCGTTGAGCATGGCGGCGGCGGCTCGGCGGTCGCGGCCCCGATCGCGAAGGAAGTTTTGAGCGAAGCGATGCGCCTGGAACGCGAGCGCGAGCGTACGCGTCCGCAAAGCCCGGCGCGCGTCGCGGAACGGAGCGGCTGATGCCCGTCCATTCCGCCCTCGGCCAATCGAATAAGCGTTTGAGCCTCGGCGAGAAGCTGCGCCAGATCACCTGGGGCTTGGCGCTGACGATTCTGGCCGTGTCGAGTATCGGCTTCGTGATGCTCTATTCGGCCGCCGGGGGCGATTGGGATCCGTGGGCGTCGCGCCAGATCTCGCGCTTCGCGATGGGCTTCGCGATCATGATCGCGGTCGCGACCGTCGATATCCGGTTCTGGATGAAGGCGGCGTATCCGTTCTACGCGCTGTCGGTCGTGCTGCTGGTCGCGGTCGATTTGATGGGCGAGGTCGGCATGGGCGCGCAGCGCTGGCTCGATCTGGGTTTCGTCCAGATCCAGCCGGCCGAACTCGCCAAGATCTCGATCGTGCTGGTGATCGCGCGCTATTTCCACGGCATCAATCACGAGCAGATCGGCAATCCGCTCTATCTCGTCTGGCCGATCCTGCTCACGCTCGTGCCGGCGTTTTTGATCTTCAAACAACCCAAGCTCGGCACCACGCTGGTCGTGCTGACGACGACGGCGATCGTCTTCTTCATGGCCGGCGTCAGGATGTGGAAATTCATCCTGGTCGCGTCGGCGGCGGCGGGGGCCGTGCCGATTGCCTGGAGCCTGCTGCGCGATTATCAGCGCCAGCGCGTGTTGACCTTCCTCAACCCCGAAAGCGATCCGCTGGGGGCGGGGTATCACATCATCCAATCGAAGATCGCGCTGGGCTCGGGCGGAATTTGGGGCAAAGGGTTGGGCGGGGGCACGCAAAGCCATCTGCAATTCCTGCCGGAGAAGCAGACCGATTTCATCTTCACCATGCTGTCGGAGGAATTCGGCTTCGTCGGCGGGCTGGTGCTGATCGGGCTTTACACCATCATCGTACTCTACGGCCTGGCGATCGCCTTGCGTGCGCGCAGCCAGTTTGGCCGCTTGGTGGCGGTCGGGCTGCTGTCGGGGATCTATCTCAACGCGCTGATCAACATGGCGATGGTGATGGGGTTGGTGCCCGTGGTGGGCGAGCCGCTGCCGCTCGTCTCCTATGGCGGCACGTCGATGCTGACCTTGCTGTTCGGATTCGGAATCCTGATCGGCGTCTATGTGCATCGCGACGTCGCGGTGCCCCGAAGGAGCGACACGTAAGCCCCTAAAAGCGTTTATCCACAGGTACTTGCCTCTATGCAAACGGGGCTCGACAAAGCCCGGGGGGCTTGCTACACAGCGCGCCTCTCGATGCCGAGAGGGCGATTAGCTCAGTTGGTAGAGCAGCTGACTCTTAATCAGCGGGTCGTAGGTTCGAGCCCTACATCGCCCACCATCGGCCCCGACGAATAAAAGGCCCCGGTTTCCGACCGGGGCCTTTTTCGTTGCGCGCTGACGATGTTTACCGGCGATCCGGATTTATCGCTTCGATCCTCATTTGCCCTGGGCGGCCGCGAGTTGCGGGCCCAGCCGCGGATAGACGCGCAGCGCGTTCTTGAAGAAGATCTTGTCCTGATCGTCCTGGCTCAACGTCGTGATCTGGTCGAGATAGCGCTTGGTGTCGTCGAAATTATGGCCGGTTTCGGGGTCGATGCCTTTGACGGCCCCCACCATCTCCGACGCGAATAGAATATTGTCGACCGGGATCACCTTGGTCAGCAATTCGATGCCCGGCAGATGGTAGACGCAGGTGTCGAAGAACACGTTCTTCAGCAAGTGTTCCGACAACGGCGGGCGATTCAGATTCTGCGCCAGGCCGCGATAGCGTCCCCAGTGATAGGGGGCGGCCCCGCCGCCATGCGGGATGACGAATTTCAAGGTCGGGAAATCCTTGAACAGGTCACCCGCCAGAAACTGCATGAACGCGGTGGTGTTGCCGTTGATGTAGTGCACGCCGGTCGTGTGGAAACACGGATTGCACGACGCGCTGACATGCACCATCGCGGGCACGTCGAGTTCGACCATCTTCTCGTAGAGCGGATACCACCAGCGATCGGTCAGCGGCAGCTCCTTCCAATAGCCGCCCGACGGATCGGGATTGAGATTGAGCCCGACGAAGCCGAGCTCCTTCACGCACCGTTCCAGCTCGGGGATCAGCGTCTTGGGCGATACA
>JAIUNH010000081.1 GCA_020161965.1 Pseudomonadota bacterium | reverse complement strand
ACGGGCGCGATGGCGGTCGCTTTCGCCTTCATCGCCGGGCTATGGCTCAATCGCGGCCTGTCGCCCGCCGAACTGTGGCGGAGCTTGCGCCAGACGGCGCTCGATTCCGCGATGATCGGTTTGTTGATCGGCGCGGCGACGCCCTTCGGATTCGTGCTGACGACCGAACATGTCCCGCAGGCGATCGTGGAATTCGGCGAGACATGGCTCGTCCAGAAATGGGTGATGTTACTTTTTCTAAACGGGGTTTTACTCGTCGCCGGCATGGTGATGGATATCGGCGCCGCGATGCTGATTTTCGCACCCTTGTTCTTGCCGCTGGTCGAACGGTTCGGCGTCGAGCCCGTGCATTTCGCGCTGATCGTCATCTGCAATCTGATGATCGGCGGGCTTAAACCGCCTTTCGGCATTCTCGCCTTCATCGTCGCGACGATCACGCGCCTGCCGGTCATGTCCGTGTTCGTGGCGCTGATACCGTTTTTGATTGCGTTGCTGGCAGCCCTGCTCCTCGTGACTTACATTCCCGCGATCACGATGGGTCTGCTATGGCTGGGTCTCTAAGGGAGACGCTTATGACGAATTTGACCCGCCGCCAGGCCGCCTTCGGCGCCGCTCTCGCCCTTCTCGCCGCCCCGGCGATCGCGCAAACGCGCGCCAATGCCGTTCGCGTCGGCGTGGTGCAGCCCGAGGGCGCCCCGAATACGCAGATGTGGCGCCGCTTCGCGGAGCTCGCGAAGGAACGCACCGCCGGTGCGGTCGATCTGCAAATCTTCCCATCGGGCCAATTGGGCGGCGAGCGCGAAAACGCCGAAGGCATGCGCCTGGGCTCGATCCAAGCGGCGGAC
The DNA here is from genome assembly GCA_020161965.1 of Pseudomonadota bacterium. Lineage (GTDB taxonomy): Bacteria > Pseudomonadota > Alphaproteobacteria > CACIAM-22H2 > CACIAM-22H2 > Tagaea. The sequence continues at coordinate 10,018 of JAIUNH010000081.1, read as the reverse complement.
ACGACCCTCGCCGCATTGTCGCAATGGGTGCCCGAAGGCCAGATATTCGACATGCCCTTCGTGTTCCGCGATTGGGACCATGTCGACAAGGTCATGCAAGGCCCAATCGGCGAACGCTATAAGGCGCTGTATCGCGCGCAAGGCTTCGAGGTCGCGTCGTTCTTCTCCTACGGCGCGCGGCATTTGCTGAGCCGCCAGCCGGTCACGCAAGTCGCCGACGTCAACGGCAAGACGATGCGCGTGCTGCAAAGCCCGCTGCATATCGCGATCTGGCGCAATCTGGGCGCCAACCCGACGCCGATCCCGATCACCGAGACCTATAACGCGCTCGCGACCGGTGTGGCCGATCTGATGGATCTGACCAAGGGCCCGATCGAAACGCTGCGGCTTTACGAAGTCGCCCCCCATCTGACCGAGACCGGACATATCTGGTCGGTCGGCGCCATCGTGTTCTCGCGCCGCTATTGGGACCGCCTGCCGGCCGAACAGCGCACGGCCTTGGGCGAGATCGCAAGCGAGATGGCCGCGTTCATCAACGGCCTGCACAAGGAACAGGAAGCGGCCGCCGTGACGCGCATGTCGCAAAAGGGCATGAAGGTCCACAAGGTGGACGAGGCCCCGTGGCGCGACGCGATGAAGCCGATCTGGGAAGCCGAGGCACCGAAATTCGGCGGCGTCGCGGCGCTCAACGAGATCGTCGAGACGAAATGAGCTTCACGGTCTTCGCCGCCGTCCTGGCTTCCGCGCTGATCCACGCGACGTGGAACGCGCTGATCAAGGCCGACGGCGACAGACTGGCCGGGCTCGTCGCCATGTCGGCGACGCAGATCGTGCTGTCGCTGATCTTGCTGGCGAACGCGCCGCCGCTCGTCATCGAGGCTTGGCCGTTCATCCTGGGCAGCGGCATTCTCAGCACCGCTTATCTGATCGTGTTGCAGCACGCCTATCGCAGCGGCGATTTCAGCCAGGTCTACCCGCTGGCGCGCGGTACGGCGCCGCTGATCGTCGCATCCGTGTCGGTGCTGGCGCTGGGCGAAACGTTGTCGCTGGGCGCCAAGATCGCGATCCTGCTGATTTCGGCGGGCATCGCCAGCCTGGCGCTGGCGCGCCGCAAAGGCGATATCAAGCGCAACAAGGCACCGATCCTGTGGGCGCTGTTCGCCGGCTGCATCATCGGCTGCTACACGCTGGTCGACGGCATCGGCGTGCGCGTCGCGGGCAATGTCGAAAGCTATATGGGCTGGATGATGCTGCTGACCGCGTCGCTGACCGTGATCAGCGCGACCATTTTGCGCGGCGTGCGCACGCCCTGGCCGCCGTTGCGATCGCTGCGCATGGGGGCGGCGGCGGGGGCGCTCAGCTTCGTCTCCGCCTGGGTCGTGATGTGGGCGATGGCCAATGCCCCGCTCGCCCTCGTCTCGGCCTTGCGCGAAACCGGCATCGTGTTCGCCGCGATCATCGCGGTGACGGTGATGAAGGAAAAACTCGATCTGGCGCGCGCCGCCTCGATCGCCTCGACGCTGACCGGCACGGCGCTGCTGAAACTCGTGCGCTGACCGCGTTTCGGGCTATAGAAGGGGCATGTCCCCCCTCGATACCGCCTTCGTCGCCCGCATCTCCCAAACGATCGCCGAGATCGGCAAACGCGCCATCCTGCCGCGTTTCCAAGCGCTGGCCGCGCACGAAATCGACCTGAAAGGCCCGGACGATTACGTCACCGCCGCCGATCTTGAGGCCGAGGCGCTGCTGACCCCCGTACTCGCCGCCGCCTTGCCCGGCAGCAAAGTCGTGGGCGAGGAAGCCGTCGCCAAGGATCGCGCGGTGCTGGACGCGCTGGCCGGCGACGATCCGGTGTGGATCATCGATCCGGTCGACGGCACCTATAATTTCGCCAAGGGCCAGCCGCCCTTCTGCACCATCGTGGCGTTGGCCTTGCGCGGCCGCCCGGTCGCAGGCTGGATCCATTCGCCGCTGGACGGCGACACGCTGACGGCGCGCGCCGGGTTGGGTGCGGAATTCAACGGCAAGACGGTGCGCGTATCGCCCGACGCGCCGATGACCGGCGCCATCTACGCCAAGAACGCGCGGATCAAAGCGCGCGAAGACGGGCGCTATACGCTGATCGAGGAACGCTGCGGCGGGGCCGCATATCTCAATCTCGCGCGCGGGCGCTACGGCTTCGCGTGTTTCTCGCGCACCTTGCCGTGGGACCATGCGGCGGGCGCGCTGGCGTCGGCGGAAATGGGCTGCGCCGTGGGCTTCGCGCCGGAGCGCGCAGCTTACGATGCGCGCCGCCATGTCGGCCCGTTCCTGATCGCGGCGAGCGAAGCGCGCTATACCGAGATGCTGAAGCTGCTCGCTTAAGCGGCCACGCTGCCGTCGACGACGCGAATCATAGCCAGCGCCACTTCGTGCTCGGCCATCAGCACTTCGTCCGCACCGAGCCCGCGCAAATGCGCGACCGCTTCTTCCGAGTGCGCGCGCGCGATGATGCGCGACATGGGTGCAAGACGGCGCGCGGTTTCGACCATCGAGCCCGCTTCGAACGGATCGGGGATCGCGATCAGGATCCAACCGAATTCCTGCAGCTTTTCGCCCGCTTCCTCGGCGAAATTCGCGAACCCGCCGCCAAGGCGCGTCGCCTTGGTTTCCGACAGCATGTCGAGCGCTTCGGCGTTGTCGTCGATGACGGTCAAAGCGTGGCCATGTTCGAGCAACGCGTGACTGATCTTGGCGCCGACACGGCCATGGCCGACCAGCAGCACCGGCGGCTTCGACACCGCTTGCGGTACCGGCTCGACCGGGGCCACGGCGGCGGCGGCGGCCTTCTCGCCGTCCGGATCGGGGCCGAGATGGCGGTCGAGGGCTTGGAAGATGAACGGGTTCGCCAGGATCGACAGGATGGCACCCGCGACGATCAGGTCGCGGCCTTCCTCGGGCAGCACGCCAAGCTCGACGCCCAGCACCGCCAGAATGAATGAGAATTCGCCGATCTGCGCGAGGCTCGCGGAAATCGTCAGCGCCTTGGCATGGCTATGGCCGAAGGCACGCACGATCCAATAGGCCGCAAGCGACTTGCCCAGAACGATGATCGCGATCGTGGCAAGCAACGGCAAGGGATCGCGCAGCAGCGTGCCCGGATCGAACAACATGCCGACCGAGACGAAGAACAGCACCGCGAAGGCGTCGCGCAACGGCAGGGTTTCGCGCGCGGCCTGATGCGACAGCGGCGATTCCGCCAGGATCATGCCGGCGAAGAAGGCGCCCAGCGCGAAGGACACGTCGAACAGCTTGGCGGCGCCGAACGCCACGCCGATGGCGATGGCGAGTACGGACAAGCGGAACAATTCGCGCGAGCCCGTATGCGCCACGTAGTGCAGCAGCCAGGGAATGAGGCGCCGCCCGACGATCAGCATCGTCGCGACGAACAACCCGACCTTGACCGCCGTCAGCAGCACGACGCCCGCGAAAGTCGGCAGGCCCAGCGACAGGATCCAGCTGGGCAAGGGCGCGGTCAGCGTATCCACGCCGCCCTTGCTGAGACCGGCGACCACCGGCAGCAGGACGAGCGTCAAAATCATCACGAGATCTTCGACGATCAACCAGCCGACCGCGATGCGCCCGCGCTCGGTTTCGACCAGACGGCGTTCCTGCAAAGCGCGCAGCAGCACGACGGTCGAAGCGACCGACAGCGCCAGGCCGAAAACGAGACCGCCCGCGATGTCCCAGCCCATCGCCCAGGACAAGCCCATGCCGAGCAGCACGGCGCAAGCGATCTGGCCGACCGCGCCCGGCACCGCGATACCTTTGACGGAAAGAAGATCCTTCAGCGAGAAATGCAGGCCAACGCCGAACATCAGCAGGATCACGCCCATCTCGGCGAGTTCGGTGGCGATCTTCGGGTCGGCGACGTAGCCGGGCGTGAACGGCCCCGCGATGATACCCGCGGTCAGGTAGCCGACGATCGGCGGCAAACGAAGTTTTTGGGCGAGCAGGCCAAGGAGGAAGGCGAGGCCGAGGCCGACGGCAATCGTGGCGACAAGGGGGGTATCGTGCGACATCGGAAAAAAGTTCCTTCCCGGGACCGCCTCGTCGAATCCAGACCACCCCGCCAATCGATTTAAGCACCCGCACAATAATTCGCCGAAGGTCTTCGGCGCAAATGCGGAACGATACTTATATTGGTATATCGCGCGCGCGGTTCAATAGAACAGATAGGCGAGAACGGTATAAAATCCGAAACAAAGCATCGCCCACGGCAAATTCCAACGCCGCGTGACGGCGGGCGACACTTCGGCGATGCGCGCGAGCAGCATCGTCCCGCCCGAATAGGCCGACAACACGGCCGACAGCGTCCAGCCGACCTGCAAGGTCATGACCAACGCGACGGGCGTGAGCGGTGGTGCCGCCATGCCCAGCACAGCACCGCCGGCGATCGCGGTCGTGACCATCGCGACGATACCGAATTGACCGCCCGCGACGACGAACAGGACGATCGCGACCGACAGCGCCCAGCCAGGGGCGTGAAGCGCGTCGAGCAGGCCCGACAATCCCCATTGCCGGGTCAGAAATGCCAAGGCGACGCCGAGGAAACTGGCCGAGGCGAGGACGATGGTTTCGGGCCGCATTTCGGGCACGACTTCCACCGCGTGGCGGCGCAAATGTTGGATCGCCGCCGCGAAGGGACGCGGCGTGCGGCCATGATAGCCCGCATAGAGCCAGCCCAAGCCGAACAAAGCCGCGACATTCGTGATCGCGTCGATCATGCCGAAATGCAGATAGGCTTTGACGCTCAGCACCAGCACGACCAAGCCCAAAATCAGTCCGGCCATCGGCAAAGCCATCGTCACCGGCGGCGGGGCCTGCGTGCGCGGCGGGGCAAGGCTTCGACCCGGCGGAAACTTGATCCGGTCGAGCAACCAAGCGAGTGCGAAGAACAACGCGGTCAGGCCCAAAGCGGGCGGCCCGATATCGAACCAGGTGACCCCGGGCACGAGGGCGAGCGAGAACGCGACCGAGATCGCCATCGGCGACCACAGCATCATCGAGAAGAAGCCCTGGATCAGGGCGACATTCATCCGCTCCTCGCGGATCGCGACGACACGCGCGTCGCCGCCGGCGGCTTCCAGCGTATTCGAGCGCTTGATCAGCGTGCCGAGCAGCAAAACGGCGCCCATATTCAACGCGACGCCGAATCCGTGGCCGCCCGCCGCGATCGCCAGGAAGCGCCAGGCCGGCTTCTGGGCGATCAGCCAAATGCCGCAATCCCGGACGATGCTGGAGTTTCGCGCCGCGTCGCGCAGCAGGCCCAGTGCGACCATCATCGCGACGAACTGCGCGCCGCGATCGGCGGCTTCGATCAGGATCGCCCCCGGCGCCGCGGCGGAAACCAAAAGGTAAACGATGCTGGCGGCCACTGCGGCCAGAAAGGCGCGTTCGGACTTGCCCGTGCGGTGCGCCACCCCCACCAGCCAGATCAGCAGCGTGGCATAAATCGGCCAGCGCAGCGCATCCGGCCCGACAACCGGGACGGCTAAAACCAGGGCCAGCAGCAAAAGCGGCGCGTAACGAACGAAGGATGCCATCGTGAACCGGCGCCAGTCTGGCACGCGAGGCGGGAATCGCGATAGGCTTAGCGCCGTGTCGTACGAAGGGGGCGGGTATGCGTCTCGGTCGGCGGTCGTTGATTTCGGGCCTTGCGGCGTTGACGGGGCTCACGGTTTTTCCGGGCGCGCCGGATGCGCAGGATTCCGACGATGTCGATCTCGAGCTCGTCCTCGCGGTCGACGTGTCGCGCTCGGTCGACGATCAGGAATTCGATCTTCAGCGCCGCGGCTACGCCCAGGCCTTCACCCATCCCAACGTCATCAAAGCGATCCAGTCGAACGGCTTGCGCCGGATCGCGGTCGCCTATGTCGAATGGGCGGGTGCGGAGGCCCAGCTCACGGTCGTGCCGTGGACGATGGTCTCCGACGCGGAATCGGGCGAAATCTTCGCCGATCGCATTCTGGCGGCCCCGCGCAGCTTTTGGGGTTGGACCTCGATTTCCGGCGCCATCGATCATTCGTCGAAATTGTTCGGACAGCGCTATAAGGGGCGGCGCCGGGTGATCGACGTTTCCGGCGACGGCATCAACAATTCCGGCCGCCCCGCTTTCGTCGCGCGCGACGAGGCGGTGGCCAAGGGCATCGTGATCAACGGCCTCGTCATCATGAACGACAATCCCAATCCCGGCGGTTTCGGCCAGCGCGCCTTCCCGCAGCCGCCGCTCGACGAATTCTATCGCGAGCAGGTGATCGGTGGTCCCGGCGCCTTCGTCATCGCGGTCGACGATTTCGAAAGCTTCGCCTTCGCGATCGTCAACAAGCTGATCAAGGAGATCGCGTATTTCGCGGTCGATCCGGGCGTGCGATTGGCGCAAGCAAAGTGACGCGCACCGCCTATCTGGCCGCCGAGGGCTACGACGCGCCTTTGCGCGAAGAATTGGGCGCGCCCGACGCCGAATACGGGCGTTTGCTCGTTTACGACGGCGACGCAAGGCCCAGCGCCTGGGCGCAGAATATCTGGCACGATTTGCAGGAACTGCCCGTGCCCTCGATCGGCCAAGCGGCGAAATCCTTGCGCGCCTTGCAGCGGAACTGGGCGCTGCACGATTACGCACATCACCGCCGCGCGGCGTTGATCGTCGAAAACCTGCCCAAAGTCTCAGCCAAACCGCTGGTCTTCGGTACGCCCAAGCCGGCCGCACCGCTGGGCGCCTTCGCGTTGATCGCCCCCGACAAAATGCTGGCGGCGCAGCGTTGTTCCTCGCCCTTCCCCGACGGCGAATGCCATTTCATCGAGGATAGATCCGGTCCGCCCAACCGCGCCTATCTCAAACTCTGGGAGTCGCTCACCCTCAACGGCGCAATGCCGGGACCGGGACAAAGCTGCATCGATCTGGGTGCCTCGCCCGGCGGCTGGACTTGGGTTCTCGCCAAGCTGGGGGCGGACGTGCTGGCGATCGACAAGGCGCCGCTCGACCCCGAAATCGCGAAGATGAAAGGTGTGTCCTACAAAAAGGACAGCGCCTTCGCGCTAGACCCCACCAGCGTCGGACCGGTCGATTGGCTGTTCTCCGACGTCATTTGCTATCCCGCGCGGCTTTTCGATCTGGTCGAGAAGTGGCGCGCGGCGGGCATGGCGAAGAACATCATCTGCACGCTGAAATTCCAGGGCCCGACCGATCACGAAACGGCACAGCGTTTCGCCGCGATCCCCAATTCGCGGCTCCTGCACCTCTTCCACAACAAGCACGAGCTGACGTGGTTCTGGTCGGCGACCCCCGCGTCGAAAATCGATTGATCCAAATCAATGAGCGCCGCGCGCGACTGGGCTTGAATGGGTCTCGTCGTTGGGGACAGCGCTGGCTTCGGCTAGCGCCGCTATCCGGCTCTCGGGGGGGAGCTCCGGATGGCCCGGAGGGGGAGGGTGAAAGCCCTCCCCCTTTTCTTTCAATAGACTTTACGGCGGGGCTTCACCCGCTTAGATTCGCTCCAACACACGCGAATCCAACGACGAACGAGTCCCGTCCCTTGTCCATGTTCCGCAATAAGACCGATGCGCCCAAAGTGGGCGACCGCTACATCTCCGTGGGTCGGGATTCGATCAATTGGGAAGTCGAGCTTGTCTTTTCCGACCCCAATAAAATCCCCCATGCGCGGCTGCGGCGCATCGACAACGCGTCGATTCAGCGCACCTTCTCGCTGGCCGCGTTGACCGACCCGGACATGTTCCGGCGGATGAATCCGGTCGAAGGCTAAGCGCCTTCTCAGCCTTCGGGTTTCACCAACAAACAGCCGGTGTTGAGCTCGCGCAGCCGCGTGCACAATTCGCGCGCGCGCACTTCCTCGTAAGGCCCGGCCTGGATGCGCACCACGCCCGATCCGTCGGGCATCGTGAACGGCACGGTCACCAACTGCGCGCCGTCCAGAACTTCACCGAAACGGCGCGACAAGCGCTTGAACTCGCTTTGCGCCACATCGGCATTGGCGACGGTACCGAGCTGCACGCGCCACGAACCCGGCACGGTCGCGGCCGCCGCCGGCGAAACGATCGATGCGGACGATGCCGCCGACGCGGTCTGCACCGGTGCGGGCGGGCGCATTGCGCGCAGGAACTCGATCTGCTCGCGCGCCTTGTCGTGGCCTTGCGCGGCCGCCGCACGGAACAAGCGTTCGGCGCGCGCCACATCCTGCGGCAAGCCGTCGCCATTGGCGTACATCGTGCCGATCGCGTATTGCGCTTCCGGGTTGCCTTGTTGGGCGAGCGGACCCAAGACGCGCACCGCCTCGCCGAAGCGGGCCTGGGCGAGCGCTTGCATCCCTTCGCCCAAAGCCGGGCTTTGCGCGAAAGCCGCACCGGCGATCAACGCGGCGGGCAGAATCAAAGCGGCGAGACGGATCATACGCATCTTCGCTTTCCCTCTCCTCAGATACGCTTGTGCTGCATGACCGGGATCCGGCCGCGCACCGTGCGCAGATAATCAATATCGATCCGCGCCGACGCGAAACCGGTCCCTTCCCCGGTGCGCGCGAGCACCAGCCCCCACGGATCGGCGATCAGCGAATGGCCCCAGCAAGCGCGCGTGCCGTTGGCGTGCGTGCCCGTTTGCGCCGAGGCGACGATATAGGTTTCGGTTTCGATCGCGCGCGCGCGCAGCAGGACTTCCCAATGATCCTTGCCGGTCTGCAGCGTGAAGGCGGCGGGAACCATGATCACATCCGCGCCCTTTTTCGCCAGCGCTTGATAAAGCTCCGGGAAGCGCATGTCGTAGCAGATCGTGCAGCCGACGGTCACATCGTCGGCCTTATAGGTGACGATGTCCGACCCGCCGTCGAACGTCGCCGACTCCCGATAGCTTTGGCCATCGGGCGTGGTCACGTCGAACAAATGGATCTTGCGATATTTGGCGATCTGCTTGCCGGCGCGGTCGAACACGAACGTGGTGTTGTAGAGCTTGTCCGACGCCGCCTTCTCCAAGATCGAGCCGCCATGCACATAGATGCCGTGCTTCTTGGCGAGACCCGAGAGCAGCTTCCACGCGTCGCCCGCCCCTTCGTCCTCCGCCGCCAGGCGCTTGGCGTCGCGGCTTTCGCCCATCAGGGTGAAGACTTCCGGCAGGACGACCAGATCGGGGCGTTCGGACGCCACGGCCGCCTCGATCAGGCTTTCGGCCTGACGCAGATTGGCGTCCTTGTTCTCCTGCGAATTCATCTGCACGACGGCGACGCGCATAGGCCAGATCCCGGAAAATGATTCGAGCGCACGTCGAATCTAACAAATCACCCGGAATCGCGCAGCTCTCGAACGCAAAAAACCCTGTTGCGGATCGAATATCTTCGATCCGCCTCGCCCAGCGGGGCCACGTCCCAGTCCCATTCGGTGTCCGGAACGGGGACCGGCACGCCCAAAAGTGCCTCTTCGGTCTCGAAAACCCGGCCTTCCCGGTCGCGATAGACCCGTTGCCGGTCGCCGATGACCAGCACCCGTGCCCCCCGGAACCCCCGCAAATGGGCGAAATGGGCGGCCACGACCGCCCGTCCGTAATCGTCGGCAGCACCTTCGGCCAGGCCCAACGCCCCCTCCACCCGGTCGCACGGCGTCAGCGGCAATTGCGAGACGAGATTCAACGACACGACGTAATCCACCGTCGGATCGTCATGGCCATAGACGCTACCCGGCGCCGGCCAGGGCTTGTCAGCCGACGCCGCCAGCGCCTGCCCCACCCCGGTCAGATCGACCGTGGCGAGCGTCACATTGGGGAAGCGCCTTGCCCGCCATCTTATCGTCGGCAGATGGACGATATCGGCGAGCACGACGCGCTCGAACGAAGCCGACAGCTCGGCCAAGGGCACGTCCGACAATACGCCCGAGCCGAGGATCAGTGCCGTCCGCCGTTGCGGGCATGCCGCGATCCCGTCGAGAATTTCGTCGCGTGTCCGCGCCGTGTGCGATGCCCAGGCTTTGCGCTGGCGCC